>NZ_JAPCIV010000027.1:0-81065 GCF_027707585.1 Aeromonas sp. QDB39
CAACCGCAGATCGTGTTTGATGAACTACGACAGGTTGCTTGATTTGGCGGGTGTTGCACTTCGGAGTTGAATTCGCGCGCCACCCAAGAGCTGGCCGATGGTGACGCAGAAAATGCCCATGTCGTAGGCACGTCCTGCCGCGCGATCCTGATCGCAGCTGGAAAACCACGCCAGCGCGCTCTCCCGAGTAAATGAACGGGAGCACCAGCTCATCCAGCTGCCGACCGTCTCGATGGATTCGTGGGCTGCGCGGACAAACTCGTCAGCATCGCCCGCTTCGAAGGGGCGAATAACGAGTGTGTCGTTGGCAAGGGGCTGGAATGTCATTGGCTGTCCTGCGTTGTCAGAGAGTAACTGCGCCCTCCCGAGGGCGGTTTGGTGGCAGTCCAAATCAGGTGTCGTCTTGAGAAAAGCAGCAAGCCACCTTGGGAGCTGGGGGGCAACACTATCCTGTTGAAGCTTGAGCAAACCTACCCTAACGGAATCGGGTGGAGCCTTGCCACCCTTTTGTGCCCTCCGCTTCGCCAGTCTCTGTCGCCCTGTGGTGGTGGGCACATCGACCCCGCCGGGGTTTGTCTCTAGCATAAGGAAGATGCGGGGCAGGGGCTCCGCCATGCGGGCGATGGTTGATGCCCGTTTACGGACTTTTGGCGGAGAGAAAAGATGAAGCTGCGTTCCTTGTTGATGGTGGGTGCCCTGCTGCTGGGCGGTTGTGCGGTCAATCCCTACGGTGGCACTCAGGCTCCTGTCAGTGAACCGGACCAGCCAATGAGCCAGCCGGACAAGCCGGTGACCAAGCCGGATGCCGGGGCGCCGCTGCCCAAACCGGTGGCGCCGACCGGGCTGGCGCTGGCCATGGCCGATGCCTTTGTGCAGGCCCCCGAGGTGCGGGAGCTGGCGCAAAGCGGTCAGTCGGTGCTGCTGCTCACCCCGCCCCAGAACGGCACCGGCGAGCCGGTGGATACCCGCGCCATGGCAGCGGCCATGAGCAAGCGGATCCAGAGCAAGAGCGGTTTTCGCTTTGTCGACCCAGGTCAGGTGGCGGCCATCACCGGTCAGCTTGAGTATCAGCAGGGCAGGATGAACCCGGCCTCCCTGGTGCGGCTCGGTCGCCAGACCGGCGCCGGCTACATGCTCTACGGGGATCTGGTGGCCGAGGGCAGCCGCTATCGGCTGTCGATGACCCTGATGGAGCTGCGCAGCGGCGAGCTGCTCTGGAGTGGCAGTCGCTCCGCCAGCCACTGAGGATGCCGAAGGGCTGACAGGTTTGTCAGCCCTTCACGCTTTGGGCGGGGCCAGCAGGTTGAGGTAATCGAGCAGCGAGAAAGGGTGCGCAAAGCCCGTCAGCTTGGCCAGCCTGTCCAGCTCTGTCTGTCCAACTTGCTGTAACTGTGCTTGCTGAGCCGGCGTGAGCGTCGTGGATCTTGCCTTGATCAGGGCATCGAGCAAGGCGCGGTCTCCGGCGACTGCCTGATGAAACGCCTTGATCGCCAGCGCATTTACCTCTGCTGCGGTGCAGCGTTCCATGCTCTTCTCATGCAGGTAGACAAGCACCGTCACCTGCTGCTCTCTTTCCAGCAACCAGAAGCGATCCTCTTTGGGAGGCAACGCGGGTTTGTGGCGGGCCTTGCTTGCCTCACAACGCGCAAACGCCGGATTCAGATCGTGCAACGACAGGGCCATGGCGCTCTGGCTTGTGGTCAGCAACAGACACAGTGCACCCAAGGCCGGGCTGAGGAGCTTGGGTTTGGCCTTGCCCTTGCTCTCGGTGGTGAGTGGCGACGGCGGCCTCATACCTGCTTTTTCAGAAAATAGGTGGTATGCCCAGGTGGCATGTCCGGCAGCTCGCCAAAGACCTGGTAACCCTGCTTCTGGTAGAAGGGCAGCGCCTGGAAGCTGGTGGTTTCCAGATGAAAGTTGCTGATGCCCTTGCTTCGGGCGTACTGCTCCATGGTGGCGAGCAGGCGACCACCCCAGCCATCCTGGCGGATGCGTTCGTCAATCCAGAGCCAGTCCACGTGCAGCCAACCCCACTTGAGGTCGGCGGTGATGCCGCCGTGCACCTTGCCCGCGTCATCCTTGATAAAACTGGCGATGTGCTCGCGCAGGTGGGTGCCGGCCTGGCTGATGTTGTAGCCAGACAGGCCGCTGCGCAGTGCGTCGACATCCTGCTCGGCAGGGGGTTGGGGTGGGGTCAGGTGCATGGTCTCTCCAGAGCCGGGTAAGGGACCTCTATCCATAACCGTTCAGACTCGATGTGGTCAAGTGGTTGCCCGACCTCAATGGCGATCAGCCTGCTGGGCGGGCAACCTGGCGTCACAGCTGCGGGAAGTAGCAGGCGGCCATGTCGACTGGGTGATCGGGGCTGCCGGGCAGATAGAAGTGCCAGCCCGCATCGGTGAAGGCGCGCAGCTCGCTCTCCACGAACTTGAGGGCGAGGCTGAGGGCCTGCAGGGCATCGACGCCATAGATGAAGGTCTTGTTGCCAAGGCCGTCCAGCTTCACCTTGCAGCGCCAGTCACCGCCGGCGGACTTGGGGTCCGGCTCGGGGGCGCGGATGGCAATCTTCACGGTCAGCTGTTCTCCTTCGATGCTGATGGCATCGAAGCGGGCTTTCACTATGACTCTCTTCATCTGGACGATCCTTTTCCGGGGGCCGGCACTTGTCTGGCCGGAGGTTGATGGTCGGTGAGTCGGCCGTCAGTGGCAGACTCAGGAAGGTCAGCCTAATGGATGCGAGCGCCGCAGACAACGGGCGTAGCGACTGTCTGTGAGGTAGCTTGAATATCGGTGAGCAGCGCCTGCATCGGGGTGTGAGCCGTAGAGAATTTCGCCAGTACAAGGCATGGTTTGGTGTGTAAAGAAAACTTAGGTGACTGAGTTATTTGATAAATGCTTACTGATGATTGAATTAAATACCCGCACGGAGCCTGTCGCGGTACGATAACCAGAGCAGGCGGCAGTCTGATCTTGGCTGTTGGTAATCAGATTTAAAGGAAATGGCATGGCTCTCTCGGTCAAACAACTATATGAAGTGATGGCCCAGCTGCCCGATCCCGTCTTCATCCTGAGCGAGGATGGCTACTACATCGAATACATCGGC
This sequence comes from Aeromonas sp. QDB39, assembly GCF_027707585.1. Lineage (NCBI taxonomy): Bacteria > Pseudomonadati > Pseudomonadota > Gammaproteobacteria > Aeromonadales > Aeromonadaceae > Aeromonas > Aeromonas sp. QDB39. Next base: position 3,104 of record NZ_JAPCIV010000027.1, read on the forward strand.
GGGATGGAGCAGCAATCCTACCAGGATGGCAACCCGCTGGCGGGCAAGCGGCTGGCCGATGTGCTGCCCGAGAGCATGGCGCAATGGGTGATGGAGCAAATTGCTCTGGCGCTGGATTCGGGCCAGGTGCAGGTGGTGGAGTATGAACTGGCTGCGGTTGAAGTCGATGGCATCAATGCCGGGGTTGGACCGCAGGGCCCGCAGCGCTTCGAGGGCAAGATTGCGCCGCTGCCCTCCCGTTACGATGGCAAACGGGCGGTGGCCTGGGTGACCCGCAGCATTACCCGCCAGTACGAGCTGCAGCAGCGGCTCAAGCAGCAGAGCGAGACCGATCAACTGACCGGCCTCTACAACCGGCGCTTCTTCTTCGAACATTGCCAACAACAACGGCTCGGCAGAGCGTGCTGCGGCCTGGTTATGCTGGACATCGACCATTTCAAGCAGATCAACGATCGCTTCGGCCATCAGCAGGGTGACCGGGCGCTGCAGCGCTTCTGCAACTGCGTGGCAGACCAGTTGCGGGCGGACGATCTGTTTGTGCGCAGCGGCGGCGAGGAGTTCCTGATCCTGCTGCCCGGCCTGAGCGAGCCGGATCTGCTGGTGTTGGCGGAGCGGATCCGGGCGGCCGTGGCGGCCTTGCCGGCGGATCCGGTCGCCTTTACCGTCAGCCTGGGCACCACCCTGGTGCAGCCGGGGGAGGAGATCAACCAGGCGCTGGCCCGCGCCGACGAGTGGCTTTATCGGGCCAAACGGGCCGGCCGCAACCGGGTCGCTCACTGCCCGGTGGCCCGCCGTCGAAATGGCTGAGTAATGGCAGGCCATCGCTTGATTGTCTTTGGCATATCCAGAATGAACCGGCTATCAATGAGTCATGCGAGCAAGCATATATTTTGCTGATATTGACGAACTGATGCTGTTAATATTAACAGGGCACTCTCTGGTCTTATTCAAGCTGTTGAACAACTCACCGAGGTTTTGTCGTTATGTTATCAGACGGAGCTGAATTGATTATCTTGAGGCCGAAATAACACATCTTATTTCCTTTTGAAACAATCCGATTCAAACAGTCATGAATTATTAACCTTGACCTTTATGGCGATTTCAACGATGGTAGCGTGGCATCCCCGTTTTCTCTTGGTGATCATGTTGATCGCAGGCGGGCTTGTTTTTTCTACGATCCGGTCGATATGCCGCGGCATATCACCAGCCTAATTACACGGGCCAATAAAATAAAAGATGACAGATTAATAAGGTGTATATCGCAATGAGTGTTGCTATTGCTGAAAAGAGTAATCCCGCATCAAAGTTGAAATGGGAGAAAAGTGATTCGGTATGGACCATGGGCTTATATGCCACTGCGGTCGGTGCCGGTACACTGTTTCTCCCAATTACCGTTGGCAGTAATTCGCCGGTTATTTTGCTGTTTATATTATTGATGGCATTTCCGCTTTCTTATTATTCCCATCGGGCATTGAGTCGTTTTGTATTATCCAGTTCCCACCGGGAAGGGGATATTACCCACGTGGTGGAAGAGCACTTCGGTGCGCGGGCGGGCAAGCTGCTGATGCTGGTCTACCTGATGGCCTTCTACCCCATCATTCTGGTCTACAGCATCTCCATCACCAACGCGATCCAGAGCTTTGTGGTGCACCAGCTGGGCAATGCCGAGATCCCGCGCGGTCTGCTGGTGCTGGGGGTGATGCTGGGACTGCACCTGGTGCTGCTGGCAGGCAAGCAGATCGTGGTGTCGGCCATCAGCGTGCTGGCCCTACCCATGGTTGCCTTCCTCATCGGTCTCTCCATCTATCTGCTGCCCCAGTGGAGCCTCTCCTACTTCAGCGAGAGTCAGGGAGTGGACTGGCGCGACCCGGCGTTCTGGAAATCCCTCTGGCTGATCGTGCCGGTGATGGTGTTCTCGTTCAGCCATGCCCCCATCATCTCCTCCTTCAGTGCGGCGCAGAAGAAGCGCTGTCAGGCGAGCGCCGACCAGCGCGCCAAGCGGATCATCAAGTGCAGCAGCCTGCTGATTTGCGGCAGCGTGCTGTTCTTCGTGGTGAGCTGCGTGATGAGCCTGAGTCAGGCCGAGATGGCGCAGGCCCGCATCGACAATATTTCGGTGCTGTCGGCGCTGGCGAACAAGTTCTCCAATCCGCTGATCGCCTACGTGGGGCCGCTCATCGCGATTCTGGCCATGTCCAAATCCTTCCTCGGCACCTCCATGGGGGTGAGCGAGGGGACGGTGAGCATGGTGAATGGTGCTTGTCAGGGGCTGGGGCTGTCGCTGCGTGAAGCGACCATCGCACGGGTCTCGTCGGTCATCCTGTTCGTGGTGACCGGGGTGATTACCTACCTCAACCCGAACGTGCTGGAGATCATCGAGAAGGTGAGCGGGCCGCTCATCGCAGTGATCCTGTTCCTGCTGCCGGCCTGTTCCATCTATCGTCTGCCCGCCCTCAAGCGTTATCGCGGGGCGAGTACCCTCTTCGTGCTGGTGATCGGGCTGCTGGCCATCTCGGCCCTTATCTACGATCTGCTGTGACGGCGGATCCCGCACAAGTCAAAAAGGGCGACCCATGGGTCGCCCTTTTTCTTGGTGTTGCCGTTAGCCGAGCAGGGTGGAGACGCTCTGGCCGGCCATCAGCAGGCCGATGGCCAGTGCGCTGAACCAGACCAGGGTGGCGCTCACCAGCAGGTAGCCGCTGGCGACGAACAGGCCGTCGCGCTGCAGCATGCCGATGGCCAGCAGCAGGATGGCCCAGGCCGGCATGGCGTTGGTGAAGGGGATGGCCCCGAGCGGCAGCATCAGCAGCAGGGCCGCCAGCATGATCAGCAGGCCGTTGCAGCGGTTGATGGTACTGCTGCCGGTCAACAGCAGCAGGCGCGGGCGGATGAAGCGATCGATGCGGGCCAGCAGATCCGCCCCCTTGTGCAGAGTCGGCTTGAGCTGCTCGGCGGCGAAGCGGCGCTCCATCAGGATGGCGGGCAGCCAGGGCACCCGGTTGAGGGTGATGCCGATGCCGATGAACAGGATCAACAAGCCAAACGGGGTGCTGACGCCGGGGATGGAGACTGGCAGCAGGAAGGGCACGGTGAGCAGCACGCAAAACAGCAGCATGCCCTGTTCGCCGACCAGGGCCAGCATCTGGCGCAGGCTGATATGGCTCTCCTCGATGGCGTGGGCGGTGGCCCGCAGGGTATCGGAGAGCTTGTTCTGGGGGTCGTTGAGTTGCGCGGCAACCATTCCCTGATGTCCTTCTGGTGAGTTGAACCGGCTCACCATGAGCCGATTGCGCGCCAGCATACGTGGCACAGGTTAATCCGGGATGAATAACCGCAGGCGCTGATGTGCCGTCTGTTCGGCAGGCCACCGGTGGTGGCGACAGAGTGTGATCGCCCCGCTGAAAATCGCTTGATACAGGCCGGGTTTAGGATGGGGGCCAGTGGGCTCTGATATGCTTGACGGGCACTGATGCAGCGCACGGAGGAGCCGTGATGAAACGAGCAGGGATCATGATGATGGGGCTGTTGTTGCCGCTGGGACAGGCCTGGAGCGCCGAGGGGGAGGCCGCCCTCGGCTGGCAGGTGACGCCGTTCTTCGGCTACAGCTCGGCCATCGACTTCGAGGCCAATGACGACCCCAAACCGACGCCCGTGGCTACCCGGCTGGAGTCCTTGCAGGGGGAGCGCTCCGGCAGCTGGGGCCTGTTCATCAGCAAGGAGGTGGATGACCCCGGCATGATAGAGCTGCTCTACAGCCACCAGTCCACCCGCATCTCTCCCGATCAGCCGGATCGCTTGACGGTGGACACCCTCCACTTCGCCGGGGCGCTCACCCTGTCGGACAACCTGATGGCCCCCTACATCGGCGCCGGGATCGGCGCGACCCGCTTTGCCGCCTACGACAGCGAGGTGGCCCCCTCCATGTCGCTGGCGCTCGGGGTGCAGCCGCGCCTGACCGAGCGTCTGGCGCTGCGGGCCGAGGTGCGCGGTTATGGCTCGCTGGTCAACGACAACAGCCAGTTTCTCTGCAACCCGGACCAGTGCGTGTTCAAGGTGCGCGGCGAGCTGGTGACCCAGTGGCAGGCCAATATCGGCCTGACCCTGCGGTTTTGAGCCATTTGCACCGCGGCGACTTGCTGCCCCTGCCTCGTACACTGCCCTCGCTGTCGACCCCGCGGCTGCTGCTGCGGGCATTGGATGCCGGGGACAGTACCGATCTGTTCGCCATCTACGGGGACTCCGAGGTCATGCGTTTCGTCGGCGAGCCGCCTTTCCCGAGCCTCGCTACCGTGGCGCAGATGCTGGCGAGCGTCGCGCGGTTGCTGGCCGCCGGCGAGTCGCTGGAGTGGGGGCTGGTGGCGCGCGACAGCGGCCGCCTGATCGGCACCTGCGGTCTGCACAGCTTTGCGAGCGAGGCCGGTCTGCGCCAGGCAGAGGTGGGTTGCATGCTGGCTCGCAGCCACTGGGGAGAGGGATGGATGGCAGAGGCGCTGACGGCCCTGATCGCCTATGCCCGCCAGCTCGGCATCACCACCCTGCTGGCGGATATCGAACCGGACAATCTGCCCAGCCAGCGGCTGTTTCGGCGGCTGGGCTTTGTCTGGCAGCAGGCTACCTGCTACCGCTTGTCGCTTGAGGGGATCACACCAGACCACGGGTGAGGCGGCTGAGCGGTTCGTTGACGTCGAACAGCTTGAACTGCACCGCGCTGGCGCCCATGGCGAGCACCCGCTGCTCGTGCATGGTGGCGTAGGCGAGGGCGCTCGCCTCATCCTCGAACAGATAGATGCCGCCCGCCTCGCCGGTGCGTGGGTTCTCGGTCCAGATCTTGGAGATGAAGCCGGGCTCCTTGGTGATGGACTCGGCCAGCGGCATGGCCGCGGCGGTGAGGGCCGACCCCATCAGCTCGGCGGGGAAGTTGAAATGGATCTGCAGCAGGCTGGGCATGGTGAACCTCTCGTGGGCGTTGAATGACTAAGCCCGCATCATAGGAAGCCGGCATCTTGGCTGCAAGAAGGCACATTTTCGTGGCATAGTTACCGCAAAGTAACCACTTGCGAGCCATCCCTTGTCCTCACTGCCCTGTCCCGCCTACCGGGTGCTGCGCCTGCTGGCCGGCAAATGGAAACCGGCCATCCTGTTTCATCTGCGCGTGCAGACCCTGCGCTTTGGCGACCTGCGCCGCTGCCTGCCCGAGGTGAGCCAGAAGGTGCTCACCGCCCAGCTCAAGGAGCTGGAGAGCGACGGCGTCATCATCCGCACCCTCTACCCCGACGTGCCGCCCCGGGTGGAGTACAGCCTGAGCCCGCTTGGCATCGCCCTGCTCCCCCTGCTTCAGCAGATGCACGACTTCGCGCTGAGCCACGGCGATCTGCTGGCGCAGAGTGAAGCGGGGGCGGCCCGCGACGAACCCCATCTCGGCGAGCCCGGTTAATCCCGCGCCGGCCAGACCATCACCCACTCGGCGCAGCCGGTGTGGGGATCCACGCCCTCTGCCGCCACCTGAAACCCTTGCGCGCGATAGAAGTCGCACGCGGCCCGGTTCTGCTGATAGACCTGCAGCCGCAGGGTCGGCAACTGCCGTTTGGCGTGCTCGAGCAGGGCCTTGCCCAGCCCTTGCCCCTGCCGCGCGGGGGCCACGAAGAGGGCGGCCAGGGTGCTCTCATGCAGGGAGTAGAAGCCCAGCACCTGTTCACCCAGGCAAAGCAGCTGGCTGTCGGCGGCGGGCAGATAGATCTCCCGCATCGGCGCCAGGTTGGCGTGCCAGTAGGCGGGCTCGATGAAGTGGTGGGCCTCCAGGGAGGCCTCCAGCCAGATGGCGAGGACGGCCTCGGTGTCGGCCGGGGTGAAGGGGCGGATCTGCATGGGTGTCTCGTCTGGATGCGTTACAAGCGGGGCATGGTAACAGCACAGGCCCCGTCGTCACCCGGCGAGTGGCCAAACTGCTACCCCCATAACAAAACAGGCGACCCGCAGGTCGCCTGTTGCCGTTAGCCGGCGTAGGGGAGGGAGGAGTGGTGCAGCACGATGCGTACCTTGCCGTCGTCCCCCTTCTTGAAGCCCCAGGTCTTGTCGACCGTGGTCTGCTTGTTGTCTCGGTCGGTCAGGTGCACCTTGCCCATGGTGAGGGCCATGTCGCCGTTGATGTAGACGGCGGCGTTGTCGTAGTTGTAGCTCTGCCAGTTCTTGAGGGCGAAGCCGGTGTCGGCGGGATAGGCCTGATTGTTGCCGACGAAGTAGGCCAGCGCCCCTTCCTGATTGATGCGGAAGGTCTGTTCGCCGCCGGCCAGGGTCGGCTTGAACAGCACGGGGCCATGGTGGTAGCCGTAGGCGCCGTCGAGCACGGCGGTGGCGGTGGCTCTGGCCTTGTCGATGCCGCCGCTGCGGTAGTCGTCGCTGATCTGGATCAGGGCCTTGCCCCAGGCATCCTGCGCGGCCTTGATCTCGGCTTCGGTGATGTTGTTGTTGGTGATCTGGGCGGCGCTGAGGGAGCCGCTGGCGGCGAGCAGAACGAGGACAAGGCCGGATTGCTTGGTGAACAGCGTCTTGGTGAGCAACTTCATACGGTCGTGACTCCTGGGTGTCGCGTTTAAGGAGTCCCGGAGTTTATCTATCTTCGATGAATAAAAATTGAACCCACCATTCAGGCTTGAGTGGGGAGGGATCGGCCTCCCTCCCATCCCCTGTCCCCCTCAGCGGGCCCGCAGCAGCCAGCGACTGGCTGCCCCCAGCGCCAGCAACCGGTAGCCGAGCAGGGAGAGCGCCAGCAGCGCCGGCACCTTCAGCAGCTCCCACCACACCTGCTTGCCCTGCGGGCCGAAGATCATCAGCCACACCACCAGCATCATGTGCAGGCAGTAGAGGCCCAGCACCTTGGGGGCCTGGCGTTCGAGCCAGCTGCCCCGGCCCCAGCCCGGATTGGCCAGCAGCAGGCCGAACAGCCCCAGCGCCCAGGGCAGGGAGCCGAGCAGGAAGTCGTGGCGGTTGAGGGGCACGGCGGCAAAATGCAGCAAGCCTGCGGCTTCGAAGGCGTAGAGCCCCATCCCCGCCGCCATCAGGAGGGCGCAGCGCCAGGCATCCGGCTGCCAGGCGCGCAGGCGCAGCTCGGCGCCAAGGGCCACGAACAGCAGCGAGAAGAAGGGGCCGTTGCGGGTCAGCAGGGCCCACTCGCCCCCCAGCAGCGGCGGGCCATAGGAACCGCCGAGCAGGGCCAGCCCGTAGAGCAGGACGCCCAGCAGCAGGGCCAGTCGGGGCAGACGGGCCTGCTGGCAGAGCGCCAGGATCAGCACCGCCAGCATCAGGGCGGGCAGGAACCAGAGGTGGATCATGCCGCCCACCCACCAGGCGTTGAGCGGATCCCCCAGCTGCATCTGCCACTGGCTCGCCATGGCTGGCAGGTAGCCCTCGCTCACCGCCGCGAGAGGGTTGAAGGGGATCAGCACGTAGAGCAGGCTCCACGCCAGCCAGAGCCCCAGCAGCGGGCGGCAGTAGCGCAGCGCCACCGTCAGGGGGTGGCCTGCGGCGAGAGCGGGTTGCAGAAAGTAGCCGGCGCAGAGGAAGAACAGCGGCACCGCGAAGCGGCAGAGCTGGTTGATGACACCCCCGAGCCAGAAGTAGAGGGTGCCATCCCACAGGGTGGGGTCGAAGGGGTTGCTGAAGGGGGAGAGGTGAATGGCCATCACCGCCATGATGGCCACTACCCGTCCGCATTCGATGCTGGAGATGCGCATGCTGCCTCTTGCCGCTTGGGTTGAGGGCGCACCCTAGCAGCCGCAGGCGATCCTCATCCAGCCGCCAGGCCGGCAACTGTGACCCCCATCGGCGGCCGGTTACCCTTTGTTACCCGAGGTGCGGGTAAGGTTACCGCCGCCGAGAGACAGATCCCGTTTTGCCGTCGGTAAACGCGCTAGAGCAGGGCCACCAGCACGGTGACCAGGGCGCCCAGCAGCAGCAGGGCGATGCCGCGCGCGGCCGGGCCGTGCAGCTTGTTCCACATCAGCAGGCTGGTGAGGGCCAGCAGCAGCATGGCCAGTGCCGCCAGATCCCCCACCAGCTGCCACGGCAGGCCGGTGCCCATGCCACGGTGCAGCCGGTTGAGGCTGGCGGCGAAGTTGGCCTGCTGCAGTTCGGCGCGCACCAGCAATGTGCCCGCCACATAGCTGGCGGCCACGCTCTGGCTGAGGGTGACACCGCGCATCTCCCAGCGGGCCGGCAGGGTGAGCGGGCCGTCGGGGGTGGGCAGGGTCTGGGGCGGGGTGAGCTGGACGCGCCCCTCCTCGAACCCTGCTGGATAGCGTTGTTGCAGCAGGCTTTTCAGTTCATCCGGGCTGCTCAGCGGCGCGCTCAGCACTATCTCTTCGCTGGATTTTTCGGTGTGGGGGCCGGGCAGCGGCAGCACGGCCCTGTGTTGCAGCCAGAGGCCGGTGAGGCCGTAGAGCAGCATCAGGGTGAGGGTGGCAAAGCCGGCCCAGGCGTGGATGCGGCGCACCCACTTGTTGTTGTGCAGGGGGAGTTTTCTGCGTTTCATCGCTCGGTGCTTCATAAAAATCTGGCCAGCGAACGCTGGCCAGAGGGATCGGGAAAAAGCGGGGATCAGAAGCGGTAGGCGGCGCTCAGATGCAGCTGACGGGGTGTGCCCGGCATGATCTGGGAGGCGCTGGTGGCGCTGACGAAGTAGTCGTGATCGGTCAGGTTCTCCACGCTCAGCTGGGTTTCCCACTGTTGCCAGCGGTAGCCGGCACGGGCATCGAAGCGGGCGTAACCGGGCAGGGTGGTGGTGTTGGCGTTGTCGGCGAAGCGATCGCCCACCGCGGTCACCCCGGTCTCGCCGAACCAGCCCTGCTTGCCGCTCTGATAGCCGGCGAACAGTTCGCCGTTCTGGCGGGAGACGTTCATCGGCCGCTTGCCTTGCAGATCGGCGTCCGCCTTGACCTGCTCGGCATCCTGGATGGCGATGCCGCCGCGCAGGTAGAGTTCGTCGGTCAGCTGGGCGCGGGCGCTCAGCTCTATGCCCTCGGTGCGCTGCAGACCGGTGAGGATCACCTTGATGGGATCCAGCGGATCCTTGCTGCGCTTGTTGTACATCTCCAGCCGGTAGAGGGAGAGGGTGGTCGCCAGCCGGCCATCCAGCCAGTCGCTCTTCACGCCGCCCTCGTACAGCCGGGTGTGCTGGGGATCCAGGTTGTTGTTCTTGTCGCCCGGGGTGATGCCGATCAGCTCGCCGCCCACCGGGGTGAAGGTCTTGCTGTAGGAGGCGTAGAAGGCGTGCTCCTCGATCGGGTTCCACACCAGGCCCAGGCGCGGGCTCAGGCTGCTGACCGAGACGGTCTCCTCCTTGTTGAGGTCGTTGCGGCGACTGGTGACGGTGAAGTCGTCGCGGCGCAGACCCGCCAGCAGGTGCCAGTCGCCCAGGCTGAGCTGATCCTGCACATAGAGGCCGTAGCCACGCACCTTGTGGTTGGCGTCGCTGGAGAGCTTCATGGCGCCGTCGTAGGTGGGCAGGGAGCCCGGATCATAGAGGTTGCCGGCCGGGATCGCGGTGGCGTTCTGGTAGAGCTTGGGGGTGCGCTCCTGCCAGTTTTGCTCGAAGCCCACCAGCAGACGGTGCTCGACAGGGCCGGTCTGCAGCTGGCCTTCGGCCTCGGTGTTGCTGATCAGGCTGTTGGCCTTGAGATCCTGTTGCCAGCGGGAGCGGGTCACCTGATCTCCCTTCACGCTGGTGACATAGGTGTTGTCGAACTGGCTGTCGAGGCTGGTGTAGCCCAGCTGCTGGCGCAGTTGCCACTGATCGTTGATGTCCCAGGTGAGGCGGGAGCGGGTGGACTGGGCCACGTCGTCGATGAAGTCGCGGCGGGTATCGCTGTAGACATACTCCTTTGGCACGTCGGCCGGCCGGCCGTTGACGCCGGGGATGCCGCGATCCGGGGTGCGGTCGTGCTCGTTGCGCTCGTACTGCAGCAGCCAGTTCAGCTTGTCGCTGATCTCCCAGTTGACGGAGGGGGCCAGCAGGGTGCGCTTGCTGGTCACGCCATTGCGAAAGCTGTCTTTGTCTTCCTGAGCCAGGTTGAGGCGCACCTGCACCTGTTCACCCGCTTCACCGTTGAGGTCGGCGGCCAGCCGGCGGCTGTCGAAGCTGCCGACCTGGGCGCTGACGCTGGACTCCAGCCCCTTCTGCGGCTTCTTGCTGACCCGGTTGACGATGCCGCCGGTGCTGCCACGGCCATAGAGCACCGCCGCCGGCCCCTTGAGCACTTCGACCCGCTCGGTGTTGCCAAGGTCGCGGGTGTACTGCATGTCGTCGCGAAAACCGTCCAGGTAGAAGTCGTTGCTGGCGCTGAAGCCGCGGATGTTGACCCCGTCGAAGCGGGTGTCACCGCTGGCGTTGACGCCGGGGATGCCGGTCAGGGCCTCGCTCAGGGTGGGCTGGCCGAAGGCGGTCAGCTCGCTCGCCTTGACGCTGTCGATGGCCTGCGGCACCAGCTTGGCCGGGGTGTTGGTACGGGTCGCGGTGGCGACCTCTTCATGTTGGCTGCGTTTGCCGACCACTGTCATGGTCTCGTCTTCGGCGTGTGCGCCGGCGCTCAGGGCCAGCAGGGCGACACTCAGCAGAGTGCGCGGGTGGTGAGGTGTGTGCATGTTGCGTGTTGACTCTTGAAGAAGCGACCTGATGGTCTGAACTTATTGATTTATTTGTAATTATTTTGTTTTCTCCCATTCGGGAGGATGCTAATGATATTGATTTTCATTAGCTGTGCAATAGAAACATGTTTTGGCGACGGGACTGGGTATCGGATGGCTCGCCACCGCCGACAGGGCGCCCTGTCGGCAAGGTGACGGGAGGAGGGAAGAAGGGGGATGAGGGGTTCAGTGGTCGGCGGCAGAGGGCGCAATTTCGGCCAGTTGTTTGCCCAGTACCAGCCGCGGCGCCGGGTCGGTCTGCAGCGGGATATCCTGCAGCGGGGTGCCCTGCAGGTTGCGATGGATGATGTTGGCCGCCATCTGGCCGAGGGCCCGATAGCTGCTGATGGTGCCGACGGTGCAGCCGTGCTCGACATAGAGCTCGGCGCTGCAGATGGTGGGAATGCCCGCCTCGTTGAGGGCGGCCAGCAGTTCGGGGGCGATGGAGAGCAGGTAGCTGTCGGCGGCGAGAAACACGATGCTCTCTTTGGCGTCGTGCTGCAGCCGCTTGAGCTCGCTGGCCAGCCGCCGCTTGTCCGGCGCGATGCGCCAGGTGGTGAGCTCCCACTGGTAGCGACGGGCTTCGCGCAGCAGCAGCTCGCCGGTCAGCAGGGTGTTCTGCTCGCGCGGGTTGAACGGCAGCAGCAGCCCCTTGCCAGCGGGCAGATAGCGGCGGGCGTTGGCGAGCTGCAGCGCCATCGGCACCATGTTGCTGGTGCCGGCCACCATCTGGTTTTCCGTCTTGTCGTCGGACAGGAAGCCGGCCCCGACGGGGTCGGACACTATGTTGAAAATCAACGGCTTGCGGTTGCCCACCAGGCTCTTGACCATGGCCGTGGCGGTGGTACCGAAGCAGTAGATGTAGTCGTAGTCGGCGAGGGAGGGCAGCAGTTGCTGGCGCAGCAGGGTGGCCAGCGCGGTTCTGTCCTGATTGGCGTTGAAGGTGACGAAGGTGGGGTGATGACCGAGCCGGTTCAGCTCGTCGCGAAAGCCGCGCTCGGCATCGGTCTCGCCGCGCCACAGCACCATGGCGATGGTCAGCGCCTGGACGGGCAGGGCGCAGAGCAGACAGCAGCAGATGAGCAGGCGTAGCGGCATGATGATCTCCTCGTCGTGGTTCTGTTGAGCCTAGATCATGGGGAGCAGGGCACGCCGACGCGGATGCAAAAGAGCGCGCCGGCATCAGCCGGCGCGCGCAGTGCAGAGGGGCCCGACTTAGAAGTCGTAGCGGGCCGCCAGCTGGAAGTCATCCTTGACGTTGAGCTTGCCGCTCTCTTTGCTGTCGAGGTTGTTGATGCGGTACTCGCCGATGACGCGCAGGTTCTTGTTGAACTTGTACTGGGCGCCCAGGGTGTAGTAGTCGATGGAGTCATAGTCGGCCTTGCCGTCCTGTTCCACCTTCTGCTTGTTCCACAGCGCCATCAGGCCGAAGCCGTTCTCGAAGTTGTAGCCCAGCGCGCCTTCCCAACCGGTGTGATCCTTGCCGGTGGCCAGGAAGTCGGTGCCGTCCGCATAGCTCAGGGCGGCGTAGACGGCCTTGTTGTCGTACTTGGCGGAGAGCAGCCACAGCTTGGCATCCTCTTCCCCGTTCTTGTCGCGGATCCCCACGTTGTAGGCGGTGCCCAGCGCCAGGTTGAACGGGAAGGTGTAGGCCACGGCGGCGCCGTAGGCGGCATCGCTGTCCTTGCTGGTGGTCTCTTCGGTGTCACCGCCGTCGAACTTGTAGCTGGTGTCGACCTGGAAGCCGTTGAACAGACCGGAGTACTTCAGCACGGAACCGGCACGGTTGGTGGCGAAGGTGTCGGTCTTGGCGCCCAGCGCGTCGTTGCCGTAACCGTCGGAGAGAGACACGTCGGTCCAGTCAGCCAGGAAGCCAGGGGCCCCTTTCTGGCGACCGAAGGTGATGTTGCCCCAGTCGGCGCCAACACCGGCGAACGCCAGACGGGTGCGCAGGTTGTCGGAGTTCTCGCTGATGGTCTTCTCGCTGTCGTTGATGTACATCTGCACTTCGTACTGGGCCAGCGCCTTCAGTTGGCTGTTGATCTGGCTGTCGACCTTGGCGCCGAAGCGGACGAACTGGTTGGCGCCCTGCTTGTCGCTGTACTCCTGAGTGCCGTTCGGATGGGTGCTGTCGACCCCTTCCTTCTTGTCACCGAAGAACTGGCCGGCGTAGATGCGGCCGTACAGATCCAGGGTGGTGGTGTCATTCTTGTAAACTTCAACGGCGTGAGCCTGGAAGGCCGCGGTGAGAGCCAGTGCCACTACAGTCAGCTTTTTCATCTTAATCCCTTGTGTTGCAAGCTTTGTTGTAAAAGACGGGGCCATGCTAGGCAGGGGGGATGACAGCGGGGTGACACTCTCGTGAAGTGTCGGTGGCGGTTTGATGTCAAATTGGTGAAAGGGCCGTGTTTTGTGTGACGAACCGCCACTTTTGCGCGCAAAGGTTTGCCCTTGTGGTAGAATGCCGCCCGTTTTCGAGCTCCAAAGGTTGGATATGCGATGAGACGTGAACTGGCAATCGAGTTTTCCCGAGTGACGGAAGCGGCTGCACTGGCTGGCTACAAGTGGCTCGGACGTGGTGACAAGAATATCGCCGATGGGGCGGCCGTTGCGGCCATGCGCCATATCCTCAATCAGATCCAGATCGATGGTGAGATTGTGATCGGCGAGGGTGAAATTGACGAAGCCCCCATGCTCTACATCGGCGAGAAGGTGGGCACGGGTCTGGGCGACGCGGTGGACATCGCGGTCGATCCCATCGAGGGTACCCGCATGACCGCCATGGGTCAGGCCAATGCCCTGGCCGTGCTGGCCGTCGGCGACAAGGGGTCCTTCCTCAAGGCCCCCGACATGTACATGGAGAAGCTGATCGTGGGTCCCAAGGCCAAGGGTGCCATCGACCTCGATCAGGCGTTGGAGCTGAACCTCAAGGCCGTGGCCAAGGCGCTCGGCAAGCCGCTCTCCCGCCTGACCGTGATCACCCTGGCCAAGCCGCGTCACGACAAGGCGATCAAGGAGATGCAGGGGCTGGGGGTGCGGGTGTTCGCCATTCCCGACGGCGACGTGGCTGCCTCCATCCTCACCTGTCTGCCGGACAGCGAAGTGGACATGCTGTATGGCATCGGCGGTGCACCGGAAGGGGTGATCTCGGCGGCGGTGATCCGTGCGCTGGACGGTGACATGCAGGCCCGCCTGGTGCCCCGTCATCAGGTCAAGGGCGACAGCCCGGAAGTGCGTGCGCTGGGCGAGCAGGAAATTGCCCGCTGCGAGGCACTCGGCATCGACGTGAGCAAGGTGCTCAAGCTGGAAGACCTGGCCAAGAATGACAACGTCATCTTCTCGGCCACCGGCATCACCAAGGGTGATCTGCTGGACGGCATCACCAGCGACGGCGTCATGGCGACCACCGAGACCCTGCTGATCCGTGGCAAATCGCGGACCATCCGCCGCATCAAGTCGATCCACTTCCTGGATCGCAAAGACAGCGTGGTACGCGACATTATCCTCTAATCAGGATGCGCGCGGGGCAACCCCCATGGTACCGCCTGAAAAGCCCGACGCTGTCGGGCTTTTTGTTGTCTGCTTGCAAGGGGACTATTTCATGGCGGGGCCGGGATAACAGTGAGGAAAATCCCCGCCCTTTGCTAAACTGGTTCGCCCTGCCGAGGAAAGCATCACATGGAATGTCGTCAAGGTTGCGGTGCCTGCTGCATCGCCCCCAGTATCAGCAGTGCCATTCCCGGCATGCCCGACGGCAAACCGGCCGGCGTGCCTTGCGTGCAGCTCGATGCGCGGCTGGGCTGCAAGATCTTCGGCCAGCCCGAGCGGCCGGCGGTGTGTGGCGGCTTTCGTCCCATGCAGGACGTGTGCGGCTATCACCGGGAGGAGGCTATCTGGCTCATCGGTGAACTGGAGCGAATGACGGCCTGAGGCTGACCCTCTCCCACAGGGAGAGAGTGGTTGCTGGTTTCCCCCTCATCCCCGACCCTTCTCCCACGAGGGGAGAAGGGAGAGCAGCCATTCGGAACAATCCCAATAAAAAGAGGCCGCAACTGCGGCCTCTTTTTATTTCGTGACGAACGGACATCAGACGTCGGCCAGCTGCAATGCCTGGCGGTAGTACTCGTTGGCCTTGTTGGTGAGGCGGCGCTTGTCCATCACCTGACCGAGGGCGTGGTAGACGGCGGCGTTCGGCGCCTTCGCTACCTCCTGCTCCAGCAGGCGCTGGGCGTCGTCCAGCTGACCGGCCAGCAGGTAGACCTGGGCCAGCGCCGCATCGACGCCCGGTTGATCCTGGATTTTCTGCAGCAGGGTCAGCATCGGCTGGTAGCTGTCGAGCCTGAGCTTGGGCAGGCGGGCCAGCAGCTGGGGCGAGACCTGCTTGCGCAGCGCATCCAGCCACAGCTCGGCGGCCTCATTGTCGGCCCCCAGCTGGCGCAGGCGATCGCCATAGGCGGCCAGCAGATCCGGATCCTGGCGCAGCTTGCGCGGCAGCTCCTGCCAGATCGGGCGCAGGGTCTCGAGGGCACCGCTGGCGGCGTTGAGGCGACCACGCCAGGCCTGCTGCAGCAGATCCTCTTCCTGTTTGGGGGTCAGTTTGCCCACCTTGTGCAGCACCGGGATGAGGTCGATGAGGGCAGCCCAGTCCTCGCGGGCCAGGTGCACCTGGCGCAGCTGGTCCAGCACCATGGGGTGGCGCGGGTTGAGAGCGTAGACGGATTCCAGCATGGCCAGCGCGGTGTCGTACTGGCCCTGCTCGATCTGCAGCTGGGTCTGGGTCAGGGTCAGCGCCAGCTCGGCCTTGGGGTTCTCCTCCTGCGCCTTTTGCAGGTATTGGTCCCGGCGCACGTCATCGCCACGGGCCTGGGCTGCCTTGGCGGCGCTCAGGTAGTTGAGCAGCGGGGTGTCGCTGTTGCTGGCGCCCTTGAGCATCAGCTTCTCGGCCTGGCTGTAGTGCCCCTCGGCCATGGCCAGGGTGGCGGCCACGGTCTGCTGGTTGGCCTTGCGGCGCCGGCGCGAGCCGTACCAGCCCAGGGTCTTGCGGCGCAGGCCGAATACCCGGCCCAGCAGCCACTCGACGATGAGCAGGGCACCGTAGAACAGCACCGCCAGGATCACCGCACTGGTGACCGAAGATTCAACCGTATAGTTGCCCAGCGAGATCAGCACATAGCCCTTGTTGCCGGAGGCCTGCGGGCCGAAGATGAGGCCGGCCACCATGGCGGCCACCAGTACAATCAGACGAATCATGGTGCCCTCCTCAGTTGCTGGCCAGAATGCGCTGCAGGCGCTCGGTCAGCACCTCTTCCAGCATGGCCTGGGTCTTGAAACGATCCGGATAGTTGAACTGGATCTGCTCCCCCTTGAGTTTGTCCAGCTCGGACTGCATGTAGTGGGTGGCGCTGTTGTCGGTGTCGAAATACTGGGTCAGCCAGCGCTGGGCCTTGTCCAGGCTGTCGTCATAGAGAGCCTGCTGCTCGCGGTAGACGGCGAGCTGGGCCTGCAGCAGCTTGGTCTTGAGGTTCTCGCGCAGGAAGATCTCCTGCTGCGGGGAGAGCAGGGCCTCCACCGCGCCGTCACGACGGCGGATGGTGATGAAGTTCTCGGTGAACTTGACCCAGTTCTTCTTGAGATTGCTCTCCCACTCGTCCGGGTTGGTGCTGACGGCCTGATCGGGCTCGCTCTTGGCTTCCGGCATGCTGACGGTGGAGAGCGGCAGCAGCTCGATCTGATCGGAGAGGGCGGCCAGCTTCAGGGTCAGCCCTTCGCGGTCGATGCGCGGCATCCCCTTGAGCTGGGCGATGTCTTCGGCCAGCGCCTTGCGGATGGGCATCAGGCTGGGATCGTTGAGCGCCTTGATGCGCTCGTCGGCATTGCCGAGCAGTGTGATGGCGGAGACGAGGTCATGTTCCAGCCACAGCTTGCGACCGGCCATCCGCACCAGGTATTCGGATTCGGCCAGCATCCAGTCATTGGGGCGCTTGTCGTTGAGATCCAGCACCCGGGTCTGCAACCCCTTGAGCTCGTCCTGCAGCAGTTGCTGCTGCTTGCCAAGGGCGGCCAGCTGCTCGCCATCCTTGCTGTTGCTCTGGTCAAGCTTGTTCATGGCCTCGGCCAGTTGCAGCTTGAGCTGGTTCAGCTCGCCCTGCTGGGCCACGGCACTCTTGTGGCCGTGCAGATAGAGGCCGCCGGTCAGGCCGAGGGCCAGCAGGATGGCGATGCCGCCGACCACAGCACCCGAGCTGCTCTTCTTGTTGTTGGCCTTCTGGCCGGGTTGCTTGTTGTCGGCCACGGAGGCCGCGGCACTCGGCTGGACTTCTTGCTGTTCAGTCATTCCATCTTCCTCAGTTCCAGAGCGGCCGTCAGGGCCTGGTTGGATGCACCCTGGGCAATCGTGATATGGGTAAAGCCCGCCGCTGCGGCCATCTCGGCCACCCGCGGGCTGGGCACCACCAGCAGGCGGTCGTGCAGCCAGGGCTGCTGTTGGTCCGGGACCAGCTCCAGCAGCCGTTGCAGCAGTTCACCGCTGGTGACGAGCAGGCTGTCGAGCCCGGCCGCCTGCCAGTGGCGAGTCAATGCGTCCCCGTCCAGTGCGGGGTAGTGGCGCTCATAGGCCGCACAATAGTGCACCAGTGCGCCGCGTGAGGCCAGCGTCCGGGCGATGAGATCCCGGCCGCCATTGCCGCGCAGGATCAGCACCTGCTTGCCGTTCACCTGTTGCAGGCCGGGCAGGGCCAGCAGCCCTTCGCTGCGCGGATCGTCCGGGCTCAAGGCCTGGATGCCCACCTCGGCGAAGGCATCCGCGCTGGCCTGGCCGACCGCAAAGTAGTCAATATTTGGCCAGGTCTGACCAGTTTGCAACAGAAAATGATGAGTGAAATGAACTGCATGCATGCTGACAGCGATGACGATGTCGGCCTGGGGCAGCAGTTCGGGCAGGCGGTGCAGTTCGCTGCCCGCCACGGTTTCCAGCAGCGGGCAGCAGAGCGGTGCGTGGCCGTGCTGGCGCAGCAGTGCCGCCAGCTCGGCGGCCTGGGCGGCCGGGCGCACCACCAGCGGGATCATGCCCGGTAGACCTCGGCCAGGATGACATCGGCACCATCGGCCAGCAGACGCTGGGCCAGGGTGTGGCCAAGGGCCTCGCCGTCGGCCAGCGGGCCGCGGATCTCGTCGCGGATGACGCGGCTGCCATCCGGGCTGCCCACCAGGCCGCGCAGCCACACTTCTTCCCCCTGCACCAGGGCGTAGGCCCCGATAGGGACCTGACAGCCCCCCTGCAGGGCGCGGTTCATGGCGCGTTCGGTCAGTACCCGGATGCGGGTCTCGGGGTGTTCGAGCGGCGCCAGCAGGGCGTGCAGCTCGTGATCGTCGAGGCGGCATTCGATGCCGACCGCGCCCTGGCCGTTGGCGGGCAGGCTCTGTTCCGGCTCGATGAAGGCGGTGATGCGGTGCGCCATCTCCAGCCGTTTCAGGCCGGCGGCGGCGAGGATGATGGCGTCATATTCACCGGCGTCCAGCTTGGCGAGACGGGTGTTGACGTTGCCGCGCAGGTCGCGGATCACCAGATCCGGGCGTGCCGCGCGCAGCTGGCACTGGCGACGCAGGCTGGAGGTGCCGACCACGGCTCCCTGCGGCAGTTCATCAATCTGGTCGAAGCGGTTGGAAACAAAGGCATCGCGCGGATCTTCGCGCTCGCAGATGGTGTGCAGGCCGAGCCCCTCGGGGAACTCCACCGGTACGTCTTTCATGGAATGAACGGCGATGTCGGCTCGTCCCTCCAGCATGGCGGTTTCCAGCTCCTTGACGAACAACCCCTTGCCGCCCACCTTGGCGAGAGGGGTATCCAGGATCTTGTCACCCTGAGTGCTCATGGGCACCAGCTCGACCTGCAACTCGGGGTACAGGGCTTCCAGCCGGTCTTTGACGAAGTTGGCCTGCCACAGGGCCAAGGGGCTCTTGCGAGTGGCAATTTTCAGGGTTCGGGCTGCCATATCAATCAGTTGTTTCATCTTTAGAAGGAAAACGATCTTACCACCCTTTGCAGGGGCTTTCATGGCGCAGCCCGCAAAAGCGGGCTCAAGCTCAAAAACGGCCGCTGAAAATGATTTTTATTAAGTCTGGCTTGCCGGTTAATTTGTTGAAATTACAGATTTTTATTGCTTTCCAATGATACTGTTTAGTGACTTGTCATAAATAATCCGGCGATTGTGTGCGGGCTTGTTTACCACCGCTGTTTGCATTGTTAACATGATCACACTTTTTTGACGTCTCCCCGTTTTGGTGCGTCATTTCTTACCTCGGTATAGGCAGGGCATTGCTGGTAAAACTCGACACGCTGGTGGCGCGCTACGACGAACTCAATCGTCTCAAGACGCAACGGGCGCTAGGTCTCATGAGTCGCTACGGGCAGCAGGTTTTTCAGCTGCTACCCGTCATGCTGCACTTCAATCACCCCCTGTTGCCCGGTTATGTGGCGGGGGATGTGCCGCACGGCATCTGGAGTTTTACCGCCAATGACGCACAGCAGGCCTTCATCGAGGACCTGTGCCAGAATGCCAACTGCCTGAACGGCCTCACCACCCATGACAAGTCGATCCAGGGGCTCTACTCCATGGGCAGCACCTCGTCCATCGGTCAGTGCTGCCACTCGGATCTCGACATCTGGGTCTGCCACGTGGCCGGTTTGTCGCAGGAGCGGCTCGAGCTGCTGGATCTCAAGTGCCAGCAACTCTCCAAGTGGGCTGAGCAGCGGGGGGTCGATCTCAACTTCTTCCTGATCCCCGAGGACAAGTTCCGCCAGCGCAACGATGCCCAGATGCAGGGTGAGAGCTGCGGCAGCGCCCAGCACCTGTTGCTGCTCGACGAGTTCTACCGCAGCGCCATGCTGATCGCCGGCAAGCGGCTGCTCTGGTATCTGGTGCCCAGCGAGTATGACGATCACTACGACGATTACGTCAACGGCCTGTTCGCCCACGGCAAGCTGAGCCAGGATGACTGGCTCGATCTCGGTGGCTTCAACCGCATTCCGGCCGAGGAGTACTTCGGCTCCGCCCTCTGGCAGCTCTACAAGGGTATCGACTCCCCCTACAAGGCGGTGCTCAAGTCGGTATTGATGGAGGCCTACTCCCACGAGTATCCCAACACCCGTCTGTTGTCGGTGACCAGCCGCGACTGGTTCCAGCACAACGAGGGGATGCACTACCGGCTCGACAACTACTGCCTGATGCTGGACAAGGTGACCAACTACCTCAAGTCCATCGGCGACATGCAGCGGCTCGATCTGGTGCGCCGCTGCTTCTATCTGAAGGTGTGTGACGGTCTCAGCCACCCGAAGGAGGAGCATTCCCCAGCCTGGCGCCGCGAGCAGATGACCCAGCTGGTCTCCTACTGGGGCTGGAGTCAGGAGCGGTTGCACCATCTGGATCACCGCCAGGAGTGGAAGGTCGAGGACGTCAAGGTGGCTCACGCCGAGTTGCTGGAAGCCCTGATGCAGAGCTACCGCAACCTGATCCAGTTCGCCCGGCGCAACAACATCAGCGAGTCCATCAACCCGGAAGACATCGGTATCCTGTCGCGCAAGCTCTATGCCGCGTTCGAGAGCCTGCCGGGCAAGGTACAGCGCATCAACCTCAAGATCGCGCCGGACTTGAGCGAGCCGGATCTCAGCTTCGTGCAGGTGCCGCACGGCCGCTTGAACCGTGCCGGCTGGTATCTCTACAAACATTCGCTGGAGCCGGCAGACATCATCGGCCGGGCGCCGCTCGAATATAACGGCTACATCAGCAAGCTGGTGTCGTGGGCCTACTTCAACGGCCTGCTGACGCCCCAGTCCCGGGTGCACCTGTTCAACCAGGGCTCGGATCTGCACATCGACAACCTGCACCAGTTCTGTCGTGATCTGTCCGGCACCTTCCCGGTCAAGTATCCCCGTGCCACCAACCTGGCCCTCAGCCGGCCGTGCGAAATTCGCCAGCTCTCCATCTTCCTCAACCTGGAGACGGACCCGACCAGCCACTGGGTGGGCCAGGTGATAGAATTCGACGCCAACGCCGCCGACGTCTTCTCGTTCGGCCGTAACCAGGAGTGTCTGGTGGGCTCGGTGGACCTGGTCTATCGCAACTCCTGGAGCGAGATCCGTACCCTGCACTTCCAGGGGGACGAGGCGGTGGTGGACGCTCTCACCACCATCCTCGGCAAGATGCACCAGGATGCCGCCGCCCCCGAGATGATCGAGGTGTTCTGCTACAGCCAGCACTTCCGCTCCCTGGTGCGTACCCGCTTCCAGCAGCTGGTGGCCGAATGCATCGAGCTGCGTCTGGCCCGCGACAAGCAGCAGCTGGTCAAGACGCTGGCACTCGGCAAGGAGAAGTACGGCATCTTCTTCGAGCGGCGCGGGGTGTCGGTCAAGAAGCTGGAGAACGCGGTCGACTTCTATCGCCACATCTCCCACAACAAGCTGGATCACCTGCCGCTACGACTCGACAAGACCCACAGCCAGCATCTGCCCGGCATCGTCGACGCCTACGCCAGTGAGGGGCTGGTGCAGTTCTTCTTCGATACTCGGGATGCGGGCACCAACATCTATATCCTGGACGAGGCGAACCGGGTGGAGATCTACCAGCACTTCGCCGGCAACAAGGATGAGCTGGTGCAGGGGGTGAACCGCTTCTATACCTCCAGCCACGAGCGCTTCAGCGACGCGGGCCAGTTCAGCAACTTCAACCTGCCCCAGTACTACGAGATAGTGCAGATCAATGGCGAGCTGGAAGTGATCCCCTACCGCAGCCAGGGTCAGCTGCGCGACGGTGGTCAGGGGCGCGAGCTCGGCTCCGCCGCAGGCGCGGGGTAGGGCAGGGGCCGGTCCGGCGTGCGCGCAAGCGCCCTGGTCTGGGCCCCCTGCTGCACAGGATCATCGCTCATATCGAATGAAAACGGCCTGCATCTGCAGGCCGTTTGGCTATCCACGGTTGGCTCAGCCCGTGAGGCGGGCCAGCAGCCACTGACGGATGTCGTCGAGCTGCGGGCGGCAGATCTCGTGGCGCATCGGGTACTCGTGCCACTCGGGGGAGAGCCCGGCCGCCTCCAGCCGGTTTTTGGCGTCCCAGCCCATGGAGAGGCTCACCACGTCGTCATAGATGCCGTGCATGTAGCAGATGGGCAGGCTGCGGGCAGCCTCGCTCATCTCGCCGAGCAGGGCGTCGGGCGCCGCCAGGTAGGTGGACATGCAGAGCAGGCCCGCCAGTTGCTGCGGCAGGCGCAGGGCGGTGAAGGAGGCAATCACGCCCCCCTGGGAGAAGCCGGCCAGCACGATGCGCTCGGGGGCGAAGCCCTCCGCCACCAGTTGTTCGATCAGCGTGGCGATGCGGGCGGCGGACTCCCTGACGTGGGATTCCACGGCGCGATCTGCCGGGTTGTCGAAGCTCTTGATGTCGTACCAGCCGTGCATCTTGTAGCCCATGTTGATGGTGATGGCGCGCTCCGGCGCATCGGGCAGCAGATGACGCAGCGGCAGGTCGGCGGGCAGCGCCAGCGCATCCACCAGCGGGGCGAGACCGGCGCCGGAATCTCCCAGCCCGTGCAGCCAGATCACCGCGTGACGGGCGCCTTCAGGATGCAGATCGATCATGGCGGGCTGCACCATCATGGGAACTGGACGGGTTCGCCCGCCTGGGTGGTGCAGGCCTTGCTCAGCAGCGTCTTGAGCTCGTGACCGAAGCGGTTGTCGATCCAGGTTTCTCCTTGCAGCTCGAAGTGGAAGCCGTTCTCGCGGGTGGCGACCCAGATCTGGTGCAGGGGTTCCTGCTTGTTGATGATGACCTTGGTCTTGTTCTCGAACGACAGGGTCAAGACCCCGCCGGCACGCTCACAGTCAATATCCGGATATCCTGCGTCGACGGTGTCCTCCACATATTGGAAAAAGGCGTCGGTCAGGGCGTGATACTCGTGATCCTTCATCGGTTTATCCTGTTGCTTTTAACAATGTGAGTGCGATTATAGAGGGCCAAAAATTTTTTCGCAGCGAACCATTATGATTACCCAGCTTACCAAGTGTCTGCTTGCCACTCTTCTGTCTCTTGGTTTGGCCGCGTGTGGCCTGACGGGACCGCTCTACATGCCGCCCCCCGAGCAGCCCCAGACCCAGAGTACACCGCAAGCACAGACGCCTGCGACCGCCGAGGCAGCCCCAGAGGCCGCGCCGCAATAATTTAGGAAGGAACCGCCCCCTTGGATCACTTTAACTACGACGCCGACGGTCAGCTTCAGGCCGAACACTCCTCGCTGCAACAACTTGCCGAGCAGTACGGCACCCCGCTGTACGTCTACTCCCGCGCCACCCTTGAACGCCACTGGCACGCCTTCGACAAGGCGGCGGGCGACATCCCCCATCTTATCTGTTATGCGGTCAAGGCCAACTCCAACCTGGCGCTGCTCAACCTGCTGGCCCGGCTGGGTTCAGGCTTTGACATCGTCTCCGGCGGCGAGCTGTCGCGGGTGCTGGCGGCGGGCGGCGATCCGGCCAAGGTGGTCTTCTCCGGGGTGGCCAAGAGCGAGGCCGAGATGCGCCTCGCGCTGGATAAAGAGATCCTCTGTTTCAACCTGGAGTCGGAAGCCGAGCTGGAGCGTCTGAACCGGGTGGCGGGCGGCATGGGCAAGAAGGCCCGGGTGTCGGTGCGGGTCAACCCGGACATCGACGCCGGTACTCATCCCTACATCTCTACCGGCCTCAAGCAGAACAAGTTCGGCATTCCCATCGAGCAGGCGCCCGCCATCTACCGCAAGGCGGCGGCCATGGCCAACATCGAGATCGTCGGGGTGGATTGCCATATCGGCTCGCAACTCACTGAACTCAATCCGTTCATGGAGGCGGCCGACAAGCTGCTGCGGCTGATCGACGGCCTGGCGGCGGAAGGCATCCACATTCACCACCTGGACGTGGGCGGGGGCCTGGGGGTCAATTACGGCGCCGAGCAGCCGCCTCATCCCAGCGAATATGCCGAGGCGCTCAAGCAGAAGCTGGCGGGCCGGGATCTGACCCTGTTGTTCGAACCGGGCCGCGCCATCGTCGCCAACGCCGGCGTACTGCTGACCCGGGTCGAGTACCTCAAGCCGGGCGAGACCCGCAACTTCGCGCTGATCGATGCCGGCATGAACGATCTGCTGCGTCCTTCGCTCTACGGCGCCTGGATGAACATCATCGAGGTGGACAGCCGCACGGCCCACGAGCCGGCGTTGTACGACGTGGTGGGCCCGGTCTGCGAGACCGGTGACTTCCTCGGCAAGGAGCGCACCCTGGCGATCGCCGAGGGCTCCCTGCTGGCGGTGCGTTCCGCCGGTGCCTATGGCTTTACCATGTCCTCCAACTACAACACCCGTCCCCGCGCCGCCGAAGTGCTGGTGGACGGAGCGCAGTCGTTCCTCATCAGAGAGCGCGAGCAGTTGGCCGATCTCTGGCGCGGTGAGCATTTACTGCCCTGATTGTTAATGGATTTCTCTAAGCGTTCCTCCAGGTGAGAGCGTGAACAAGGGTACAGGAACGCACGATGTTGATAGATTTTTCCAAGATGCACGGGCTGGGGAACGACTTCATGGTGGTGGATGGCGTCACCCAGAAGGTGTTTTTCAGCAATGAGGTCATCAAGAAGCTGGCGGATCGCCACTTCGGCATCGGCTTCGACCAGCTGCTGCTGGTGGAGCCGCCCTATGATCCCGAGCTCGACTTTCACTACCGGATCTTCAATGCCGATGGCAGCGAGGTGGAGCAGTGCGGCAACGGTGCCCGCTGTTTCGCCCGTTTCGTGCGCCTCAAGGGGCTGATCAACCGGGATCGCATCGCGGTCAGCACGGCGCGCGGCCGCATCGTGCTGCAGCTGGAAGGGGAGAACCAGGTCACGGTCAACATGGGGGTGCCCCAGTTCGAGCCAGGCAAGATCCCGTTCCGGGCCCAGAAGGCGGAAAAAACCTACCTGCTGCGGGCCCAGGAGCATACTGTGATGTGCGGGGCCGTCTCCATGGGCAATCCTCACTGCGTCATCGAGGTGCCCTCGGTGGCCGATGCGCCGGTGGCGACCCTGGGTCCCATCATGGAGCGACACGAGCGCTTTCCCGAGCGGGTCAACGTCGGCTTCATGGAGATGGTGAACGCCAGCGAGATCAAGCTGCGGGTGTTCGAACGCGGGGTGGGCGAGACCCTGGCCTGCGGGACCGGTGCCTGCGCCGCCGTGGTGGTGGGGATCAGCCAGGGCAAGCTCAAGGAGCGGGTCACCGTCACCCTGCCGGGGGGCAAGCTGACCATCGCCTGGAAGGGGCCGGGTCAGCCGGTCTACATGACCGGGCCGGCCGAGCACGTATTTGACGGTCAGATAGAGTTATAGGCACGGGCGGGGAGGCCCCCGCTCTGCCAAGCGCTAATGTCGGGGCCTTGTGCCCCTTTTTCGGATGGACCAACCAAGTTATGAGCGAACTCAAACGGCAGGAACCACTGGTGGATGAAGCCACAGTGCTGGAGTACCTGGCCCGTTATCCCGAGTTTTTCCAGCGCCACGCGGCCATGCTGGACCGGATCCGCATTCCTCACGAACGCAAGGGCACCGTCTCGCTGGTGGAGCGCCAGCTGGACAGACAGCGCGAGCGCATCGAGCAGCTGGAGCAGGAGATCACCGAGCTGATGGGGATCGCCAGCGAGAACGAGCGGATCTTCCGGGTCTATGCCGATCTCTACGGCGAGCTGTACGGCTGTCAGAGCCTGTTCGAGGTGAGCGCCGTGATGGGCAAGGCGTTCGTGCAGCGGCTGCGGCTGACCGGCCTGCGGCTCTGGCTCAGCCCGAAAAAATTCCAGTTGAGCGGTCCCGAGCAGAAGTTCATGGCGGAGGGCAGACAGCTCGAGCAGCTGCTTGGCCAGCGCCTGCCGGGTCAGGATTACTACTTCGGCCGGCTCAACCAGAGCGAGAAGCAGGCGCTGTTCGGCCATGACGTGCTGGTCAACTCGGTGGCCCTGATGCGGCTCGGCGATCTCGGCGTGCTGGCCTTCGCCAGCTCGGATCCTAGCCACTTTACCCCCCACAACGACACCCTGCTGCTGGGCCAGCTCGGCCGCCTGCTGCAGTTGCGTCTGCCCGAGCTGGCGCGTGGCTAAGACGCCGGCCAGATCCCCCGCCAAGGCGCCGCCAGCCGCCGAGCCCCTGCCGGCTGCATTGGCCGACGAGCTGGCGGCCTTCATCGAATACCTGCGGGTCGAGCGCCAGCTCAGCCCGCACACCCGCAGCAACTACCAGGCCCATCTGGAAGCCATGACCGCCGAGCTGGTGAAGCTCGGGGTCGACGACTGGGCCCGGCTCGAGGCGAGTCAGGTACGCAGTCTGGTGACCCGGATGCACAAGGCGGGGCTGGCGCCCCGTTCGCTGGCCACCAAGGTCTCCGCCCTGCGCAGTTTCTGCGACTGGCAGGTGCGGCAGGGGCGGCTCACCGCCAATCCGGCCCGTGGTATCGTCACCCCCAAACAGGGGCGGCCGCTGCCCAAGAACCTGGATGTGGACGAGATGTACCAACTGCTCAACATCACCGACGAGCAGGATCCGCTGGCGGTGCGGGATCGCGCCATCATGGAG
Organism: Aeromonas sp. QDB39; assembly: GCF_027707585.1. Lineage (NCBI taxonomy): Bacteria > Pseudomonadati > Pseudomonadota > Gammaproteobacteria > Aeromonadales > Aeromonadaceae > Aeromonas > Aeromonas sp. QDB39. Next base: position 29,386 of record NZ_JAPCIV010000027.1, read on the forward strand.
CTGATGTACTCCTCCGGCCTGCGCCTCGCCGAGCTGGTGGGGCTCAATCTGGCGGATGTGAAGCTCGACGAGCGCCAGCTCAGGGTGACCGGCAAGGGCTCGCGGGAGCGGGTGCTGCCGGTGGGGCGGATGGCGGTGGAGTGGCTGCACAAATGGCTCAAGCTGCGCCCCCTGCTGGCCGGCGACGAGCTGGAGGCGCTGTTCGTCTCCAAGCGCAAGCAGCGGCTGTCGGCCCGCTCGGTGCAGGAGCGGCTCGACGGTTGGGGCAACAAGCAGGCGCTCAACGCCCACGTCCATCCCCACAAGCTGCGCCACAGCTTTGCCACCCACATGCTGGAGTCCTCCGGCGATCTGCGGGCGGTGCAGGAGCTGCTGGGTCACGCCGATCTCTCCACCACCCAGATCTACACCCACCTCGACTTCCAGCACCTGGCCAAGGTGTATGACAGCGCTCACCCGCGGGCGAAGCGGGATCCCGCGGCTCCGGACGACGAATGAGGAGGGCCGGGCACGCCCGGCCTCGACAAGAGGAGATACCATGCAGTTCTATCGCCGCTGGCAGCCGGTGGCCGCCATCTCGTTTGACCTCGACGATACCCTCTATGACAACGGCCCGGCCATCGAACGGGCCGAGCAGTGGATGCTGAGCCACCTGCGCAGCGAATACCTGGCCACCGCCATGCTGGACAAGCCGCGCTGGCAGGCGCTCAAGCACAACCTGCTGCTGGAACAACCGGCACTGCGCCACGACGTCAGTCTGGCGCGCCGGCACGGCATTCAGGCCGCGCTGATGGCAGGTGGCATGACGCAAGGGTTGGCAGAGCGTGAGGCAGCGTCGGTGTTCGCCGGCTTTCTGGCCGAGCGCTCGAAGATCGAGGTGAGCGGCGAAACCCACGCCCTGCTGGCCCGGCTGGCCGAGCACTACCCGCTGGTGGTCATCACCAACGGCAATCTGGATCTGACCCGGGCTGGCCTCGCGGATTACTTCACCCTGGTCTGCAAGGCTGGCCTCGGCAGCAGGATGAAGCCGGCAGCGGACATGTTTGTAGAGGCGCAGAGGGCCCTCAAGCTGGCGCCCGGCCAGATCCTGCACGTGGGGGATCATCCACAGACGGATGTGCTGGGGGCCCGGCTGCACGGCTTCAAGGCCGCCTGGCTTAACGAGCACGGTCAGCCCTGGCGACAGTTGCAACTGCTGCCGGACGTGGAGCTGACGGCGCTGGGCGAGCTGGCCGAACTGCTGCTCTGATCAGACTCCAACACCCGCCGGTTCGCAGCCGGCATGCATCCCCTGTCGGCCGATCATGCACCGCAGGCAGCAGCCATCGTTGGGTCATGCCGGAGTGGTCACTCGTTGCGGCAGATAAGCCCGCGCAGCTGGTAAGGCTCGGGCTGGTTGACCCGGCAGTAGCTGATGCCGACGGGCAGCGCCTGCTGCAGGGTGATGGCGGTCTCCCGATAGTGGCAGACTAGGTAGAAGGGGCGGGGGTTGCGGGGATCCAGACTCCAGTAGTGCAGCGCGTCGCTGTCGCCGTTGTCCGGCTTGAGCTGGGCTCGCTCATCGGGGTCGCCGTCGAACAGGGCCAGGTTGTCCAGCCGGTGGCTGAGGGGCTGGTGTTGTTCCCCTTGATCGTTGCGGGTGACGGCCTGCCACCCCGGGCTGGCCCCCAGCTGCTGCTGGTGGGTTTCAATGGTCGCGGGGCAGTCAAATTGCAGGGTGGCGCTCAGGGCCAGTGCGGTCAACAGCATGAAGTACATCTCTGGTAGAAAGCCTGAGCCGCCATGCTACGTCATCGACCGCCAAACAGCGCCATCAGTTTGTCCAGCAGATCCCGTGGCGGGGTGATCTGCTTCATGGCTTCCGCCTCCCGTGCCAGCAGCTCCTGCTGCTCCTGCTGACGGGCGCTCAGCACCTTGTAGAGCGGCTCTAGCAGGGAGCCACGCTGGGCCACCAGCTCCTGGAACATGGCCTGATTGATGCGATAGGTTTCGACGGTCCCCAGGGCCCGCACCGTGAACGGGCTGGGCTCGCCGGTGAGCAGGCTCAGCTCGCCGAAGAAGTCGCCGGCATTGAGGGTGCCGAGCGGCAGCTCGCGCCCTTCCACCTCCACCAGCATCTGGGCATCTCCCTTCACCAGCACGAACAGCCAGCCGGAGACCTCCCCCTGGCTCAGCATCCGATCGCCGTTGACGAAGGGGGCGAACTTGACCTGATCCGCCAGCCGCAGCAGCTCCTCCTCCTGCAGCATGGCAAACAGCGGCAGGCGGCGCAGGGTGTCGGTGCGCTCGGCGGTATGCCGCTTGTGGCGCTGATCCTTGTGATCCTGATCCGTGGTCATGAAGACGTTGAAGATGGGCGGGGTGAGGCGTCGGTCGTTGCGGCGCAGGGCGGCATCGATCAGGGTGCGCACCGCCGAGTCGGTGGGATCGTCCACCGCCAGATCGGTGAGCCAGTAGCGCACCGCGTAGCGGGCGATGCCGTTTTCCACGTTCATCAGCAGACAGTCCGGCTGCGGGCTGGCGGAGACGTGGCGGATGCGGGTCTCCCGCAGGGACTGTTCCACCAGGGCGATGATCTGGGTCGGCAGGGTATCCAGGGTGATGTCGAACCAGACCCAGCGGCGCCACTGCAGGGGGGCGTTCTGCCGCCGTCCGAGCACGGTGAAGCGCTGCTTGAGCAGGTGGCTGTTGGGGATCACCACCGTCTCCCAGTTACGGGTCTCGATGGTGGTGGCGCGCCAGTTGATCTCCACCACCCGGCCCTGGGTGGTCTCCACCTGCAGCCAGTCACCGATGGCGATGGAGTTGTCGAGCTGGATCGAGACACCGGCCAGCAGGTTGCCCAGGGTGTCCTGCATGGAGAAGGCGATGACGGCGGTGATGACGGCGGAGGTGGTGACGATCTCGCCGAGGGCCATGCCGGACGCGTAGAGGCGGAACAGGCACCAGCCGATGTAGCCGACCGTGATGACGATGTCGGCGATGATGCGCGGGATGCGGATCTGGCACAGGGGCAGCAGAAACTGGAACAGCAGGATCCCCCAGATCTTCACCAGCACCAGCCCGGCCAGCAGGCTGGAGATCTCCACCAGCCAGCGGTGGGGCAGCGGCAGACGAAACCAGCCCCCTTCGAACTGGATCAGCAGGATCACCACCAGGCTTATCATCACGAAGCCGAGCTCGCTCACCAGCTCCCGCCGACGGCCGGGGCTGCGCAAGAAATGGGTGAAGAGCAAGAACAGGGTCAACAGGGTCCAGAACGGGTGTTCGCCAATCCACAGCAGGGTAGGTAGCGCAACGAGGTTATCGCTAAACATAGCAGCCCCTTATCATTGGTTATTTCCAGCATAGTTGGTTTCAACCCGCTAAATGGGTGCGGGGCGGGGGCAATTTATTTATGCTGGGCGCCGGTCTGACGAGGGAGTGGTACGAGTGCGCACGCTGAACAAGATGGTCTGGATTGCCGGGGCCTGGCTGCTGACGGGCTGTGATCAGCTGGCCGACAAGTATCGGGTCGAGTTTCGCGATGGCTCCTGGCGCGAGATCGCCATCACCCCCTTCGCCGACGAGGCGCGCTGGCGCGAGGGCTGCGCCACCGGCGAGGTGTTGAGCGATATGATGCTGCCGCTCAAGCGCGGCAAGACGGTCAACGGCCGCGAGCAGCTCTTGATCGGCGGCGAGCTGTTCGAGCTGGACGACAGCGCCCTCTATCGCAGCAACGGCATGGTGTTTGGCCACACGCCGGATCACATCCAGCGCGGGCTGAAGGGGCTGGAGGTATGCCGAACCCTGCGCCCGGATCGCGGTGCGCTGCCCAAGCTCAAGGCGCGCGGGTTCGGCGACTAGCCCGCGGCGTCAGAGGCCGCTCAGGCGGGCCCGGCAGGCGTCGCCAAAGGCCTCGAAGATCTTGATGGAGTGAGGGTTCTCGCTCGCCTTCCACTCCGGGTGCCACTGCACCGCCAGCAGGAAGGGGGAGAGGGCGGGGGCGTGGATCGCCTCGATCAGCCCGTCTTCGGCATGGGCCAGCGGCTCCAGCCCCTTGGCCAGCGTCTTGATCCCCTGGCCGTGCAACGAGTTGACCGGGATCGACGGCTGTCCCATCAGCTCCGCCAGCCAGCTGCCCGGCACCAGTTCGACCTGATGGCTCTCGCCATATTGATCGTCCACTGGATCGTCAGCATCCTCCCGATGATCGTCATAACCCGGCTCGCTGTAGACCTTCTGGTGGATGTCTCCCCCCAGCGCCACGTTGATCTCCTGCATGCCGCGGCAGATCCCGAGGATCGGCAGGCCGCGGTCGAGGGCGGCCCGCACCAGCGGGATATCGAACAGATCCCTGTCCCTGTCTTGCTGCTTCTCCGGGGTGAGGTTCTCCTGGCCGTAGAGGGTGGGATCTATGTTGGAGCCGGCGCCGCTCAGATAGACGCCATCCGCCAGATCCAGATACTGCGCCAGATCCTCGATGCCGCAGCAGGTGGGCACCAGCAGCGGCACGCAACCGCTGATCTCCACCAGCGGCTTGATGTATTTGTGGGTCATCACCTGATAGGCGTGGCCATTGCGGGGCTGGGAGCCCGTGGTCATCAGTACGACGGGTTTACGCGGGGTGTGGGGGCTGCGAGTCATGATTCACCTTGGCTGTCCTTAGCGGTCCTGCGCCTTGGGCAGGCCCTTGCCGTCGTCAGCGGGGCAAGGGCATGCCTCAAGGCATGGTCGTGGGATCGGAGGTGCGTTGCACAGCCAGAATCGTCGGTCAGCCTGGGCAACGACAGCCTGGATCCTGATCCCAGTCTGCCAAGGCCGTTCAATATGTCAAACGAAATGATGCCAAGATGTTAAATATATTCTGCGCTCGACTGGCTTGAGTCCCATTAAAAGGGGCCTGTAGCGAGGAAGGGGAGAGGGAAGGGCGTTGTTGTGGTGGATATATTAAACATGCCGCGCTGACGGCCGGATAGCAGAAGGGGCCCGCAGGCCCCTTGTCGCGTCAGGCGTTCAGGATGAAACGCTCGATCACCTGGGCGACCCCGTCTTCATCGTTGCGCCCCGTGGTGTGCTGGGCCAGCGCCTTGATGTCGTCGGTGGCATTGCCCATGGCCACCCCCAGCCCGGCGTACTCGATCATGTGGTGATCGTTGCCCGCATCCCCCACCGCGATGACCTGGGAGGCATCCAGCCCCAGGTGCTCGGCCAGGGCGGCGACGCCGGTCCCCTTGTTACTCTGTTTGTTCATGAACTCGAGGAAGTAGGGGGCGCTGCGCACCACGGTATAGCGCTGGTAGAGCTCGGCCGGCAGCTTGGCGATGGCGGGGGAGAGCAGCGGCTCGGGATCGATCATCATCACCTTGAGGATCTGCTCGTCGGCGGGCAGGGTGGCGAAATCCAGCAGCTTGATGGGCATGTCGATGAGGCGGGATTCGTGCTCGGTGTAGGGGCTGACCCTGGGGCTGATGAGCCCCCGGCTTACCGAGAAGCCGTGCACGTTGACGCCCAGCTCGTCGGCCAGGGCGGCGATGGCGCTGGCATCGCTGCCGGTGAGCAGCTGGCTGCGGATGATGCGCTGATCGGCCACTTGCTGCACCAGGGCACCGTTGTAGCAGATGACGTAGTCATCCTGACCGGTGAGGCCGAGTTCCACCAGATAGCGGCTCATCCCCTCCAGCGGCCGGCCCGAGGCCAGCACGACGGTGACGCCCTTGGCGCGGGCGGCGGCGATGGCCGCGTGGGTGCGGGGGGAAATCTGGCCCTGGGAGTTCAACAGGGTGCCATCCATATCCAATGCGATCAGCTTGTACATCTCTCACTATCCTGCGGTCTGGCTGGCCCGCCCGATGGGGCCAATGGGAGGCCGAGTGTAGCGAAATTCGCCGCCCGGATCACGACTGACGGGTCACTCTTGCGTCACTTGTGGGGTTCGTAGGGGGTCAGCTGCAGCTGATCTTCACGGATGGCGAAGTGGATGGGGCCGTGCTCGATGTCGACCCGGTAGTGGTGGTGGGCCATCTCCACCTCAACCCCGGGGAAGGCGTGCTGGGTGGCGATGATGTCCATCTCCGCCATCAGCTTCTGCAGCTCCTCCTGGGCCGCTTCCAGCTGTTCATCCAGCAGCTTGCTCTCCTCGAGGCGCTGGGTCCGGATCAGCTTGATCTTCTGCAGGGTCTGGGGATTGCGCTTGTCGCTAGGCAGCTGCAGCAGCTTGAGCAGCAGCTCCTGCAGCTTGTCCAGCTGCTCCCGGCACTCCTGCTTGCGCTGGCGTAGCGCCTGCTCCTGCTCCTTGTGGGTGAAGTAGCCGCCGAGGATCTGCAGGCGGGTCTGGTTGTGGGCCGAGGCCCCCAGGATCGGCGCCATGATGAGGCGGTTGGCGATGCTGATGCCCCCCAGCAGGTGGCCCTTGCGCATGCCGCTGTCACCCACCTTGAGATCCTGGCCGCTGCGGCTGTAGCAGTGGCTGAGCTGGGTCAGGATGTGGATGTCGCCGCCGGCCTCCAGCTTGGCGTACTGGGCGTAGCTGGCGTGGATCTCGCCCTGGGCGTTGAGGTGACAGAGGAACTCGTCACTCTGTTCGCTCTTGCGCCCTATGATGCCGTTGCGCACCGTGATGGTGCCGCTCGATTCGATGTAGCCCCCCTCGACGAAGCCGCCGATCACCACGTCGCCGCTGGTTTTTATCTTCATGCCGGGGGTGACGTCGCCCGCCACGATCAGCGCCCCTTCGAAGATGACGTGGCCGTGGCGGATATCCACCTGCTTGACGCTCAGCACGTCGTCCACCTTCATGCCGTTCTTCTCCTGGCGCGGCAGACCGGGGCGGCTGGCCAGCAGCAGATCGGGGTCATCCGGCGAGAGGAAGGTGCCCTCGCCGGCCACCATGGGGCTGTCCTTGCCATGTTTGGCGGGCAGCTCCTGGCCGGTGACGGTAAAACCGGGCACCCCCTGGGTGGCGGGGTGGCGGCGCATCAGCTGGGCGCCGGCCTTGACGGTGAGGATGGTGCCGAGGTCGCGCATGTCGACCCGGCCGTGATCCAGCTCCTGAGGCTTGAGGATGCGCTCGGCCGGGGTCTCCACCAGCCGCTCGAAGCGGGTGTCCTGACCGTTGACGGCGGCCTTGCCCTGCGCCACCGGCAGCCTGAGCAGGGTGCCCGGCGTCGCCTCCTTGGCGGCCAGCACGGCGGCGGCGATGAGCGGCGCCTGCACCCCCTGACTGATCTCGCTGCTCTGGATCGCCTGCTCCAGCTGTTCACTGGTGAGGTATTTGCCGCCCCAGTCGGCGGTGATCTGGGCGGTGGCGCTCATCCGGTCCTTCTCCACCACCAGCAGGACGCTGGCATCGTGGCGCTGGGCGATGGGTACCGGATTGCCGGGCAGGGGGGCGGTCGGGTTGCTGAGCAGAATGTTGAGCAGGCTGATGGCCTGCTTGATCCCCTCCGTCAACGGTTGATAGCGGCGGCAGTTGGAGGCCAGCAGCAGCGTCTGGATATCGCTCTCCGAGATGGGGTTGGTCAGCCCGGGCGCGATGCGCAGGCAGGCGTATTCCATATCGGCTGACAACAGTAACCACTCTTTGCTTAACACCCGGATCCCTTCCTTCGTCCGCATCCCAATTGGAACGGCTGCTTGTTTTCAGTTAATCGGCATTTTGTTAAAAATGCGAATCATCAACATGGTGCTGGTCTGCAGTATCCAGACATTTCTCCTTTTTGGTCAATGAGCTAAGCACAAATGGGTGAGCTGGGACGAGGAAATGAAAAGTAACAGGGAGTATGCTGACGGCACCATGAGCCCGTCTGCCAGCCGCTAGCGGCTGCCGTCCGGCGGGTGAAGGGAGTGCCCCCGGGCGGATCCGCCACCGTGAGAGGAGTGTCGACCTTGCGTCATTGTCTGCTGCCCCTGGCCCTGACGGGCCTGCTTAGCGCCTGCCAGCCACAGGCATCCACCACGGCCCTCGGCACCCTGGAACGAGACCGGGTGCTGCTGACCGCCACCGCCGGCGAGATCATCCGCGCCCTGCCGGTGGCGGAGGGCAGCCGGGTGGAGGAGGGCACCCTGCTGGCCCGGCTCGATGACCGGCGTCAGCAGGCGGTGCTGGCCCGAGCCAGGGCCCAACAGGCTCAGGCGCGGGCCGCCCTCGCCCGGCTGACCAATGGCGAGCGGCCAGAAGACATCGCCGCCGCCCGCGCCAGCCTCGACAAGGCGCAGGCCAACGTCAGGGAGAGCGAGCGCAACTTTGAGCGGATCGACCGGCTGGTACGCCGCAAGCTGGTGAGTCCGGCGGATCTCGACAAGGCCCGCGCCCAGCGCGACAGCGCCCTGGCCGAGCAGGACGGTGCCCGCCAGCAGCTCGACAAGCTGGCGCGCGGGGTGCGGCGCGAAGATATCGACGAAGCGCAGGCCGCCCTGCTGGCCGCCACTGCCGAGGTGGCGCTGGCCGAGCGGGAGCTGGCGGATCTCTCCATCGTCGCCACCCGCAGCGGCCGGCTCAACAGCCTGCCCTATCACCTCGGCGAGCGCGTTGCGGTCGGCGCCGTGCTGGCCGCCATCCAGGCAGACGAGGCGCCTTATGCCCGGGTCTATGTGCCCGAGCCCTCCCTCGCCGGTTACCGGGTCGGCCAGCCGGTGCGGGTGCAGGTGGACGGGGTGGCGGAGCCCTTCACCGGCCGGCTGCGCTGGATCTCGAAAGAGCCCGCCTTTACTCCCTACTACGCCCTCAACGAGCAGGACAGGGCCCGGCTGGTCTATCTGGCCGAGATCGATCTGCCGGCGGGGGCGCAGGAGCTGCCGAGCGGCCTGCCGCTGCAAGCCGAACCCGCTGCGGAGGGAGAGGGCCATGAGTGAGCTGGCGATCCGGGCGCTGGGGGTGAGCCGCCGTTTCGGCGATTTTCTGGCGGTGGACGGGCTGGATCTCTGCGTGCCCAAGGGGCAGATCCACGGTTTTCTCGGCCCCAACGGCTGCGGCAAATCCACCACTCTGCGCATGCTGACCGGCCTGCTCACCCCCTCGGCGGGGGAGGTGGAAGTGCTGGGACTGCACATCCCGCGCGAGGCCGAGACCCTGCGCCGGCGGATCGGTTACATGACCCAGAAGTTCTCCCTCTATGACGAGCTGACGGCCTGGGAGAACCTGGAATTCATGGGCCGGATCCACGGCATGGGCGGCGCCGTGCTGGCTGCCCGCTTGCACGAGCTGCTGGCCACCTATGAGCTGGCGCCGCTGGCCCGGCAGCGGGCGGGCGCCATGAGCGGCGGCCAGAAGCAGCGGCTGGCGCTGGCGGCGGCGGTGATCCACCGGCCGGCGCTGCTGCTGCTGGACGAACCCACCTCGGCGGTGGATCCGCAGAACCGGCGCGATTTCTGGGAGAAGCTGTTCGATCTGAGTGAAGGGGGCACCACCATACTGGTGACCACCCACTACATGGACGAGGCGGAGCGCTGCCATCAGCTTGCCATCATGGAGGCGGGCCGGGTGCGCGCCCAGGGGGCGCCGCAGGCGCTGATGGATGCCATGAGCACCCGGGTGGTGGAGGTGCTGGCCGCCGATCTGCGGCTGCTCAAGCAGCAGCTGGTGCAGCTGGCGCCGGTGCGCTCCGCCGCCCAGCTCGGCCAGCGCTTGCGGGTGCTGGTGGACAAGGAGCTGGCGGAGCCGGTGGCCTGGTTGCAGCAGGCCTGCCCGGCGTTGGCCGGGGCCAGCCTGGCGCTGGTCAGACCCAGTCTGGAGGATGTGTTCGTCAGCTGCACCGGTCAGGAGCCGAGGGCATGAACAGTCTGCAACGGCTCTGGGCCATTACCCAGAAAGCACTCAGGCAACTGGCCAGAGACAGGCTCACGACCTTGGGTATGGCGGTGATGATCCCGACGGGAGTGAGTCGATGAACAGTCTGCGACGGCTCTGGGCTATTACCCAGAAAGAACTCAGACAGCTGGTTCGGGACCGGCTGACCTTCGGTGCGGTGGCGGTGATGATCCCGACGGGGGGGAGTCGATGAACAGTCTGCGACGGCTCTGGGCTATTACCCAGAAAGAACTCAGGCAGCTGGCACGGGACAGGCTGACCTTCGGGATGGTGGTGATGATCCCGTTGATCCAGCTGCTGCTGTTCGGTTACGCCATCAACACCGACGTGCGCCAGATCCCGGTGGGGCTGGTGGAGATGAGCCAGAGCGTGCCGGGCCGGCTGCTGGTGGAGGCGGTGAAGGCGAGCCAGGTGGTGCACATCAAGCAGCAATACGTCGGGGTGCAACAGGCCGAGGCGGCGCTGACCCGGGGCGAGGTGCGCGCCGTGCTGGTGTTGCCCGCCGATCTGAGCCGCCGGCTCAGCGCCGGCGAGACGGCAGGCCAGTGGCTGGTGGATGGCTCGGACACCATGATCGCCGGGGCCCTGCTCGGCCTTCGCAACATGCCGCTCGCCGATCTGAAACCCGACCTCAAGACGGCCCCCCCTACCTTCGAGACCGTGCTCTACTTCAATCCGGCGCGCCGTTCGGCGGTCAACATAGTGCCCGGCCTGCTCGGGGTTATCCTCACCATGACCATGATCATGTTCACCTCGGCGGCCATCGTGCGCGAACGGGAGCGCGGCAATCTGGAGCTGCTCATCACCACCCCGGTCGGCTCGATGGAGCTGATGCTGGGCAAGATCCTGCCCTATATCGGGGTGGGGCTGATCCAGGTGGCCATCATCCTCGGGCTCGGCCACTTCATCTTCGACGTGCCCATTAACGGCGCCCTGAGCCAGGTGCTGCTGGCGACCCTGTTGTTCATTGCCGCCAGCCTGACCCTGGGGCTGCTCATCTCCACCCTGGCGCAGACCCAGCTGCAGGCGATGCAGATGACGGTGTTCATCCTGCTGCCCTCCATCCTGCTGTCGGGCTTCATGTTCCCCTACGAGGGGATGCCGCTGCCGGCCCAGTGGATTGCCGAGGTGTTGCCGGCCACCCACTTCATGCGGCTGATCAGGGGCATAGTGCTGCGCGGTGGTGAGCTCGCCGAGCTGCTGCCAGACGTGCTCTGGCTGGCGGGGTTCACCCTGCTGGTGTTGACCCTGGCCGCCCATCGCTTCAAGAAGAGTCTGGATTGATGCCCCGCGAGGGGTGAAAACATGGCTGCTGGCTGCTGGCTGCTGGCTGCTGGCTGCTGGCTGCTGGTTGTCAGCGGCTGGCGGTGCGGGCCAGGGTGCAGTAGTCACCGAGCACCGGCAGCCCCTGCAGCTGGCGGCGCAGCATGTCGAGGGCGGCGAAGGCGAGGATCCGGCGGCCGCTGTCGGGATCCGGGTGGCTGACCTTGAGGGTCTGGCCGTGCAGTTGCCCATCGACACAGAGCAGCAGCGGCACGCCGTCCGGGCCTGCGCGGCCTATGGTCAGGCTGAGGGGAGCTGCGGGCGCCGCCAGCTGCACCAGCTCGTGGGCCAGGGCGTGGCTGAAGCTGGCCGTCAGGGCCGGATGAGGGTGGCACATGGCCAGCAGGGTGCCCCGGCTCTCCCCCTCCAGCAGCGTCAGCGGTCTATCCCCCAGCAGATCCAGGATCTGCTGCGCCGGCTCCTCATCGCCCCGTCCTGCCAGCCAGGGCTGGATCGCCGCTAGCAGCCGCGCCTCGGCGGCGTCCATGTCCGCCGTGCTGGCACCGTGGCCAATAAGCTTCAGCTCGATGAGCGGCATGGAAGAGCGGTAGCCGAGCTCGATGCCGGCGGGCCAGGGAGCGGCATCCAGCATGTCGCTGAGGGCCGACTCCGAGACGCCGAAGGTATAAAAACGGCGCAGTTCGGTGTCGGTCTGCTCGCCGGCCAGCGCCTTGAGGCGCGGCATGATCTGCTCGCGCACCATCTGCTTGAATTCGAACGGCACGCCCGGGGTGAAGAAGAGCCGGCTTGGGCCCTGATGGCCTGTATGGGTGACCACAAAGCCGCAGGCGGTGCCGACCGGGTTGTCGAGGATCTCGCCCCCCTGCGGCAGCCAGGCCTGCTTGGCGTTGCTTGCGGGCATGGGCCTGCCCCGGCTGGCGTAACGCGCTTCGATGGTGGCGAGCCAGTCCGGGAACAGGGTGAGCGGCTGGTCGAAGGCTTCGGCCGCCGCCTGGGCGGTGAGATCGTCGGCGGTGGGGCCGAGCCCGCCGCACACCAGTACCACCTCGGCGCGGCTGGCGCTCTCTGCCAGCACGGCCTTCAAGTCCTTGAGGTTGTCCCCCACGGTGACGCGGCGGCGCACCTGCCAGCCCTGCTCCAGCAGCAGGGCGCTGAGCCAGGCGGCGTTGGTGTCCACCACCAGGCCCGTCACTATCTCGTCTCCGGTGCTGATGATTTCGATGCGCATGGCGGGCTCCTCGGGGCTGACGGCTGGGCTGGGGGGGCCACCTGGGTGGCCGGGTCGATCAGGGCTTGGTGTGTTCGAAGTAGTAGCTGATGCGGGTGCGCGGGTTGAGGTACTCAAACACCGCCGGCGGCAGCCGTTTGGGATGGATCACCTTGGCGATGGAGAGCTCGGCCTGCTGCAGGTCGATGATGGCCGCCTCCTGGCGCGGGATGCGCGGATCGTACACCAGCACCGAGGGGTAGAGCAGGCGGGAGGCGTTGACCGACATCACCAGCCCCACCTGGCCGTTGGAGAGCTGCACCACGCTGCCGGGCGGGTAGATCCCCATCAGCCGGATCAGCATGCTGAGGTACTCGGGATTGAATTGGGCCTTGCGCTGCTTGTAGAGGCCGCTTAGGGCCGAGTAGGGCACCTTGGCCTGCATGTGGCAGAGGTTATCGTACTCGTTGATGAGGGAGACGATCTGGGTGAGCGGATCGAGCTGCCCCTTCTTGAGCCCCTCCGGCCCGCTGCCGTCCAGGTATTCGTGGTGATGCAGCACTATGCCCTTCGCCTCGGCCGGGAAGTCCTTGGCCAGATTGAGCAGATCCAGCCCGTAGCGCGGGTGCTGGGCCATCAGGTTCTGCTCCGGCTTGGTGAGCGGCTCGGTCTTGCGCAGGATCTGGCTCGGGATCTTCAGCTTGCCGATGTCGTGGAACAGGGCCCCCATGCCGACCTGGCGGATCTCGTCGGCCGACATGTTGCACTCCTTGGCCAGCAGCATGCTGAGCACGCTGACGTTGAGGGAGTGGAAGTAGAGGTTGTTGCCATCCTCGCTGTCGGAGACCAGGTGCAGCACCATCTCGTCCACCGACAGCAGCTGCTCGGTCATGGCGTTGATCAGCTCCTGCGCCTCGCCGATGGCATTGAGGGGGCGGGACTGGATCTTGCTCATTACGCTGCGCACCTGGGCCAGCGACTGCTGGAACTGCTTCTCGCACTGCTGCAGATCGCGGCGATACTGCTGCAACTGCTCGATGCGGCGCTCTTTCTCCAGCTGCATTTCGGCCTGACGCTGGGAGGTATCCGGCGCCTCCACCGGCTGGGGCTGGATCTGGTTCAGCGGCTTGGGCGGGGCGTCGCTCTTGTCGGGGATGATGGTAACGAGCTTGAGACCGAGCCGGCGAATGAGCTCGATCTCCTCTTCATTCTTGAGTTTGAAGCTGGAAAACAGGAAGGGGTGTTCGCGCCAGCCAAGTGGCAGAGAAACGTAATTGCCGACTTGCAGCCGGTCTACTGAAATCTTGATACCTGTCATTGTCTTGGATGCGAGAGACACACTGAGCCGTATGCTAGTCAAAGGTGGGGGTGAATACAAAAGGTATCTGATGACAGGGTGGGTGCTTTATTATAGGCTTCTGGATGTCCAGACATATTTACCGATGCAGTACAGGGAGTAAGCATGCCGATCAAGATCCCGGATCAGTTACCCGCCGCCGAAGTGCTGGGGCAGGAGAACATCTTCGTGATGACGGAATCCAGGGCCGTCACCCAGAACATCCGCCCGCTGCGGGTGTTGATCCTCAACCTGATGCCCAAGAAGATTGAAACCGAGATCCAGCTGATGCGGATGCTCTCCAACTCGCCGTTGCAGGTGGACGTGGATCTGCTGCGCATCGATGATCGGGAGTCGAAGAACACGCCCCAGGCGCACCTGGAGAACTTCTATCACGACTTCGAACAGGTGCGCGGCAACAACTACGACGGCATGATCATCACGGGGGCGCCGCTCGGGCTGGTGGAGTTCGAGGAGGTGGTCTACTGGCCGCGCATCGTCGAGATCATCGAGTGGTCCCATCAGCACGTGACTTCCACCCTGTTCCTCTGCTGGGCGGTGCAGGCGGCGCTGAAAGCCCTGTACGGCATGGAGAAGCAGACCCACGGCGAGAAGCTGTCCGGGGTCTATCGCCACCACCGGCTCGACGAGCACGAACCGCTGCTGCGCGGCTTCGACGACGAGTTCGTGGCGCCTCACTCCCGCTATGCGGCGTTCGACGGGGATCTCATCCGCGCCCACACCGATCTGCAGATCTTTGCCGAATCGGCAGAGGCCGGGGTCTATCTGGCGGCCACCAAGGATTGTCGTCAGGTGTTCGTCACCGGTCACCCGGAATACGATGCGCTGACCCTGGATGGCGAATACCAGCGGGATCTGGCGGCCGGGCTTGCGCCCGTCATTCCGGTCAACTACTACCCGGACAACGACCCGACCCGGACCCCGCGCGCCAGCTGGCGCAGCCACGGTCACCTGCTGTTTTCCAACTGGCTCAACTACTACGTCTATCAGCTCACCAGCTATCGCGTCGAGGATATCGGCAAGGTGTTTACCTATCAGCAGAACTCGCCGTCGAGGTAGGGACTGGCTCAGTCGCCCTCGGCCAGCCGCGCCGCCAGCCCGTCGAGCCATTGGCGGTGGCAGGCCAGGGTGAAGGCTTTGGGCCGGTGGGCCCGGATGGCGGTCATCGCCTCCTGTTGGGGCTGGCCCAGGCTCATCAGCAGGGCTGCTGCCACCAGCCCGGTGCGGCCGCTGCCGCCCTTGCAGTGGATGACCAGGTGCTTGCCGTCCCGCAGCAGTCCGATAAGTTCTGGCAGAGCCTGATGCCAGGCGGCCTCGAAGGCGGCATCGGGAGCCTGATCGTCCTCGATGGGCAGCTGGAACCAGCGCATGCCGGCGGCCTCGATCTGCTGGCCAAGCCTGCCCAGTTCAAGCCGGGCCAGTTCGGCATCGGTCATCAGGGTCAGCACGCCGTGCGCCCCGGCCAGCTTGAGCTGGCCCAGTGCCAGCGGCAGCGCCACCTGCTGGGTGCCGGGGCAGGGGGTCAGCAGCAGCTGGCCATCGACGCGGGGGACTTCCTGGCTCCAGAAGGGGTGAGACGGGTGCATAAAGATCCTTATGACGCCAGCAACGGCGAGGCAAGCCGGGCTTGACCCGGTTTTTGAGTGCGCCAAAGCATAGGGGGCGCGGCCCCGATGTCAATCTGCGTTGTGTTCGGCCCGGTTTACGGGCAGAGTCTAAAAAATTGAGCGGTTCAAGGAGTAAAGATGAGAAACCTGGATCAACTGGATTTGGATATCCTGGCCCATCTGTTTCGCGATGCGGGCATGACCAACAAGGATCTGGCCGCGCTGGTCGGGGTGGCACCGTCCACCTGTCTGGAACGGGTACGCAAGCTGCAGCAGGACGGGGTGCTCAAGGGCGCCCACTGCGAGGTGGATTACCAGGCCCTCGGCGGTCACATCCAGGCCATGGTGTCGCTGCAGCTGGCCCGCCACAGCCGCCAGATCATCGATGCATTTCGCGACGCCATCCTGGCCCTGCCCGAGGTGATCAGCCTGTTCCACATGGGCGGCAAGGATGACTTCCTGGTGCATCTGTGCGTCGCCGACACCGAGCACCTGCGCAACTTCGTGTTCGATCACTTCACCTCCCGCGAAGAGGTGGTGCACCTGGAGACCTCGCTGGTGTTCGAGCACAAGTTCAGCCGCTCGCTGCCCTGCTTCCTCAACACCTGACGCCCCGTCTGCCTCCCACAAAAAACCCGCCAATCGGCGGGTTTTGTTTTATGGCGCTCAGTTCAGCACGGTGCGGGTATCCGGCGCCGTCCGGTAGAGCCCCTGCTGGTAGGCGAGGCTGCCCCAGAGCGCCAGGCCGAGGGCGGCATCCTTCATGGTGGCCGGCTGCGGCGCCGGGGTGAGCGTCTCTGTCGCATCCTCATAGATGAAGCCTTCCGGCGCTCGCTCCGGCTGCAGGATCACCACGTCCTTGCCGCGCATCAGGGCGAAGTTCTTGTCGTACTGCATGATGGCGCGCCCCGGCCAGTCGGCGGGCATGCGGGTCAGATCCTTGCCGAGCATGGGGTAGTCGGCGCTGATCCCCATCAGGGAGAGCAGGGTCGGCGCCATGTCGATCTGGCTGACGATGCGCGGATCCTGTCTCGGCGCTATGCCGTCACCCACGATGACTCCCGGAATGTGGAAGCGGGGGATGGGCACCAGGCTGGCGCCGCTGACCCGGCTGTCGTGATCGGCGATGACCAGGAACAGGGTGTCCTTCCAGTAGTCCGACTGCTTCGCCTTCTTGAAGAACTCGCCGATGGCGTAGTCCGCGTACTTGGCGGCGTTGTTGCGAGTCTGCTTGGGCTGCTCATAGAGGGCGATGCGATCGTCGGGAAACTCGAACGGATCGTGGTTGCTCGAGCTGAACACCAGGCTGAAGAAAGGCTTGCCCTGCTTGCTGAGTGCCTGGAAGGTCTCGTCGGCCTTGGCCATCAAGTCTTCGTCAGAGGCGCCCCAGGAGCCCTCGAACACCGGATTCTTGAAGTCCTTCTGCTCGACGATGGTGGTGAAGCCGTTGCCGAGGAAGAAGCTGCGCATGTTGTCGAAGTGGCTCTCGCCGCCGTAGATGAAGCTGGTGTCGTAGCCCCGCTGCTTGAGCAGATCGGCGATGGTGAAGAAGTTGGTCTGGCTGCGGCCGAGCTTGACCACGGCCTGGGCCGGGGTCGGCGTGAAGCCGGTCAGCACCGCCTCGATGCCGCGCACCGAGCGGGTGCCGGTGGCGTAGAGCTGCTCGAACGCCCAACCCTCTTTCGACAAGGCATCGATGTTGGGGGTGAGCGGCAGGCCGCCGAGGGAGCCGACGAACTGGGCGCCCAGGCTCTCCTGCAGCAGGATCACCAGATTCTTCGGCTTGCCGCCGTAGCTGGCCTCGTTGAAGGTCTGGCTGGGCAGGGTGTCGGAGCTGAATTCGTGGGATTCGCGGCCGCTCTCCTGGCGAACCAGATCCAGAATGCGCTGACGGGGCAGCTCGCCGTAGAACTTGCTGACATCCTCTTCATCCTCCATCTGGTTGATGGCGAAGAACAGGGAGTAGGAGGAGTTGACGGTCAGCGCATTGACCAGCGGATCGCTGGCAAATGCCACCATGGCCGGGTTGAGGGCGCGGTGGCCCAGGCTGGAGCGGGCACCGAGAAAACCGATGGCCAGGATCAGCAGGGCGAAGGCGGGCCGCCAGTACCAGCGCGGGAAGCTGATGCCGCGCAGCAAGCGGCCGCTCAGCCACCAGCCGCCCGCCAGCACGGCACCGCTGAACAGCAGTGCCAGCAGCAGTTCGCCCTTGCGGCCGGCCCACAGCATGGCGAACACCTCTTTGGGATAGATGAGGTATTCGATGTAGAGGCGGTTGGGCCGCACCCCGTACTCGGTCACGAAGGAGGGGGTGGAGATCTCCAGGAAGAGCAGCAGCCAGAGCCCCAGGGTCAGCCAGACCCGGATGAACTGCAGCCAGGCACGGCCGACGGCATGGGGGCCGGCCAGCAGCAGGGTGAACACGGCGGGCACGCCCCACAGCCAGCAGAGGGTGGCGAAGTCGACCCGCAGCCCCTGCAGCAGCATCTCCTGCCAGCCGGCGACGGCGTCGACCCGCTCCAGCTGCCAGAGGCCGAGCGCGAGCCGGCTGATGGAGAGAGAAACTAGCGCGATCAATGAAAAAACGGCGATGGGCCAAAACGGTCCCAGCCATCGTCTGATAGTGGTCATTGTTGTTCCTACAAGCCTGTTTGCACCCGTCCACGGGCGCATTGTTTTTATATTGCAGGGTTATGACAGCGGGCCTGGGGAAAGGTTGCGTGTAGGTGCTGTTTAAAAGGATGTTTTGGCACGATTTATGATTTTTATGTGAGGGCGCGCAGGGATCGAAGACAGCATAAACGGCTGGAAAAACTGTGATCCTGCCGGCAAAGCGGTGCGGGGGGCTTATCTATAATGGCGCCGAATTTTCTCAATCGGAGCCGAAGGGATGCCGGTCTTTATCGATGTGGAATATTTGCAAGGGTGGAGCCTGTTCGTGGTGCTCTCGGACGGTACCACGGGGGCGCTGGACCTGACCCCCTGGCGCACCCAGCCGCTGTTCGCGGCGCTGGATTCGGAGCGGCGCTGCGCCCGGGTCTTCATCAATCGCCATCACCAGCTGGAGTGGCCCGCCGGCTGCATCCTGTCGGCCCACGAGGTCTATCACCTGATCAAGCCCATCGACGAGCGGGAAGCGTTCAGCTAACCCCCTGTTTTTGTGAACCACCCCAAGATTCCTGTAACGGGAATGTTTGAGCGTTTGCCTTCCTCACCCAATTTGGGTAAAACCTGCGCAACATTTTGCCAACCCTAGCTTGGCTTCGCCTCAAAGGGCTTGCCGCCACCGCGCAGCAGGCCTTTTTTGCAGCCTGACGGCAAACCTTCCAGCAGCTGAATAGTTTGTCGGTCGAAATTAAAAAAACAAAATAAACAGAGAGATAAGGAAAGAGTATGGCTTGTCATATGCGCACCCCGCTGGCCCTGCTGGTGGGCGGTTTTGCCTGTCACGGTGCTGCCGGCCAGGAGCCGGTCCAGCAACTGGAGCCCATGGTGGTGGTCGCTAGCCGCCCCGCCAGCACCCTGGAGGTGACCCTGGATCCCAAGAAGCCAGGCTCCCCCATGCCGGCGGCCGATGGCGCCGGTTACCTCAAGAACGTCACCGGCATGAGCATGGTGCGCAAGGGGGGGCTGGGTGGCGATCCCGTGTTGCGGGGGATGGGCATGTCCCGCCTCAACGTACAGATGGATGGCGGCATGCTGGCCGGTGGCTGCGGCGGCCGGATGGACCCGCCCACCGCCTACGTCTTTCCCCAGTCCTTCGACCGGATCCGGGTGCTGAAGGGGCCGCAATCCCTCGAGCAGGGGGCGACCCTGGCGGGCACCGTGCTGTTCGAGCGGGATAGGCCCGAGTTCACCGCCCCCGGCGTCAAGGCCGAGGCATCGGCGCTCTATGGCAGCTTCGGGCGTGACGACCAGATGCTGGATGCCACAGTAGGGGCGCCACAGGGCTATCTGCGCGGCCAGTTCACCCACTCCGACAGCGATGATTATCGCGACGGCCACGGCGACAAGGTGCGCTCCTTCTACCGGCGCGAGAACGGCACCGCCCAGCTTGGCTGGACGCCCAGTGAGCACACCTGGCTGGAGCTCACCGCCGAGCGCAGCAACGCCCGCGCCGCCTATGCGGATCGCACCATGGACGGCCCCATGTTTGACCGCGAATCCTTCGGCCTCAAGCTCAGGCAGGAGCAGATCAGCCGCCACTGGCAGCGCAGCGAACTGACCCTGTGGGACAACGACATCGACCACATCATGGACAACTTCAGCCTGCGCCCGAACAGCGGCATGAAGATGCTCTCCAACCCGGACCGGCGCAACACCGGCGGGCGCTGGGCCAACGACATCGCCCTGCCGGCCGACTGGCTGCTGACCGCCGGGCTCGATGCCAACCGGGATCAGCACAGGGCCCGCAGCGGGGTGGATTACGCCAGCCAGCCGCGCCAGCGCACCCTGCGCTTCGAGCAGCAGGGCGGCTTTGCCGAGCTGGGCCGCCAGCAGGGGGCCCACAGCTACAAGGGGGGTTACCGGCAGGACAGGGTCGAGACCACCCGTTACGGCGCGGGGGAGCAGACCCTCTACAGCGATACCCTGACCCTGGACAGCGGCTTTGGCCGCTACGAATACCAGTGGTCGCCGGCCTGGTCGAGCTATCTGGCCTGGGGACAGGCGAAACGGGCGCCAGACTACTGGGAGCGCAGCAAGGACAGCGTGCCCTTCACCCTCAACCCGGAGCGCAGCCGCCAGTGGGATGCGGGGCTGGCCCTGCGCAGCCGCGAACTGGATCTGACCCTCTCCCTCTTTAGCGCCGACATTCAGGACTATCTGCTCTATAACAACAAGTCAAACAAGGTGCGCAACATCGACGCCCAGACCCGCGGCGGCGAGCTGGAAGGGCGCTGGCAGTTTGCCGAGCAGTGGCGCCTCGATGGCGGTCTGGCGGTGGTCTACGGCGAAAACCGGAGTGATCACCAACCGCTGGCCCAGATGCCGCCGCTCGATGGCAAGCTGGCGCTGGGCTGGCAGCCGGCCGAGGCGTGGAACCTGACCCTGCTGGGCCGCGCCGTGGCCGCGCAGGATCGGGTCGATGTGGGCTCCGGCACGGTAGCCGGCCAGGATCAGGGGGAGACGCCGGGCTTCTTCACCATGAACCTGAGCGCCGCCTGGCAGTTCCAGCCGGGCTGGCAGCTGTCGGCCGGGGTCGACAACCTGTTCGACACCTTCTACTACGAGCACCTCTCCAAGTCGGTGCACGCCAGTCAGGCCGGGCTGGGCTACGAGCAGGTGGGGCGGATTCCGGAGCCGGGCCGCGCCTACTGGCTCTCGGTCAGTTACCGCTTCGCCTCGGCCGGCGTGCTCTAGGTCGGCGCGCCAACCGACTGAGCCAGGTAACGTTTTCAGTCACAGACCCGTGCGGGCGGGGCCGCTATCATGGCCCCAGTGTGGCGCTTTGGGCGCCGATACCACCACAGCGGGAACATAACAATGAAACAAGGAACGTTGCGCCATGGCGGCCTCATCGGGGCCGCCCTGTTATTGACGGCTTGCGGCAGCGGAGGCGGGAGCGGCTCCAGCGAGCCCCAGCAGCCCCCGGTCACCAACCCGCCGCCGGCCACCGCCAGCCGCGCCTGCTACGGCAATGATCAGCCGGCCTGCAATCTGCGCACCTATCAGGTGATGGTGGAGTCGTTCGTCGACGGCGACGGCAGCGCCAACTACGGCGTCGGTTACGGCCCCTCCCAGCACAACGGCGATCTGCAGGGGATCATCGACAGCCTGGACCACATCAAGAGCCTCAACGTCAACGCCATCTGGCTGACCCCGGTGTTCGACTCCTGCGCGGGGCAAGGCGGTGACGACAAGCTGGATGCCACCGGCTACTTCGCCTGCGACTTCTTCAACGTGGACCCCAACTTCGGCAGCAACGTCCAGCTCAAGAAACTGGTGGACGGAGCGCATCAGCGCGGCCTCTACGTCTTCCTCGACGGGGTGTTTGGCCACGTCAACAAGGTGGGGGTGAGCAAGCCTTCGCCCGAGGGACGGCTGCCTGCCCTCAAGAGCGGCGGTGCCGGTTATCCCGGCCAGCTGGTGGATTACAGCCAGCCCCAGAGTCTCGCCTACTTCAAGGAGGTGGCCCGCTACTGGGTCGAGCAGTACGGCATCGACGGCTGGCGCCTCGATCAGGCCTATCAGCTCGGCCTCGACGACTGGCGCGCCATTCGCAGCGAGGTGGAGCGGGTCAGCGCGGCGCGCAAGGCAGCCGGTCAGCAGTGGGGCACCCTCGGCTACATGGTGGGCGAGGTGTGGAAGGGCGCCGACGAGATCCGCGCCCAGGCGTATGGGCCGAGCGACAACCCGGCGCTCTCGTCGGCGTTCGACTTCCCGCTGCGCTACGGCCTGGTGCAGGCGCTGGCGGTGGAGGAGTCCGGCAAGGGCGGGCAGGGGGCCAGCGTGCTCGACGCCAGCTGGAACAAGGTGGAGAACTACCCGAACCACGCCATGCCCAACCTGATGCTGGGCAACCACGATCTGGTGCGCTTCGGCGATCTGCTGGAGCGCGGCAACTTCAATCCGGCGGACTACTGGCAGCGCCACAAGGCGGCCTTCAGCTTCCTGGCGGCCCGCTCCGGCCCCATCACCCTCTACTACGGCGAGGAGTTTGGCGACGAGGTGCCGGGCTTTGCCAAGCAGGTGGGGGGCGACTGCGCCGCGCAGGGACTCTGTGACGATCACGTGGCCCGCAGCGACGGCAAGGTGCCGGGTGCCACCGGCTTCGTGCCGAGCAGCGAGCAGAGCGAGCTGAAACAGTGGCTCAGCCAGCTGCTGGCCCTGCGCGCCGCCCACCCCGCCCTCTATCAGGGGGAGCGGGTCAAGCTGGTGGCCGAGGGGAGCGTCTATGGCGACATCAAGCAGACGGCGGCGGAGCAAGTAGTCTACCTGCTCAACGTCTCGGGCACGCCCCAGAGTTACGCGGTGCCGGTCGGCAAGCTGCGCAGTGCCAGCGCCCTGGTGGATCTGCAAAGCGGCGAGAGCCTGGCCATCGGTGGCAGCAGCGTGACGGTGGATTTGCCGCCGCTGAGCGGCCGCTTCCTGCTGGTGCGCTAAGCGAGGCTGGCAACAAAAAGGGCTCCGTGATGGAGCCCTTTTTTCATGGGGGAAGTTACTTCTCGATGCCGCTGCCGAGTTCGTCCTGATGGGGGGCAGCCTGCGCGTGGCCATTGCCGTGGCGCCAGCTCTCCAGCCGGTTGTGGACTCCGCGGCGCAGGCTCTTGAAGCTGGTCTCCAGATAGTCGACACCGACCAGAATGGAGAGGGTGACGCCGGTGAGCAGCAGCGCCTGGTGCAGCATCTGCATGCCGATGAGGGCGCCGAGGGCGGCCAGCATCCAGACGGTGGCGGCGGAGGTGACCCCCAGTACCTGGCCATCCCGGGTCATCATCACCCCGGCGCCGAGAAAGCCGATGCCGGTGATGAGCTGGCCCAGCACCCGCGCCTGATCGGCGCTCTGGGGACTGACGGCGGCACCGATGGCGAGAAAGCAGTAGGTGCCGAGGATGATGAGCGAGGAGGTACGGATGCCGACCGGCTTGCCGCGCAGCTGCCGTTCCAGCCCCACCAGAGTGCCGCACACCAGACAGACCAGGATGTTCTCCCAGCCAAGGGGCGCTATGTCCCACCAATCAGTCGTCATCATATCCACCTCTGCTATCGATGCTTGTTATCCGGCCGCGCTCTGCCCCCGGTTTTCCAGCCGCTGGCGGAAGGCCCGGGCGAGGCGCTCGTAGAGGTCCTTTGCCTCTCTGTCCTCAATATCGCCACGTATCCAGGGATTGTCGATGATTTCCAGCAGCACGCAGTCGCGCCCCTGCTGGCGCAGGTCGACCCCGAACAGGCCGTTGCCGAGCTGATGGACGGCGCGGCGGGCGGTCTGCAGCACCCGCTCCGGCACCTCGTTGAGCGGCAGTGCCTCGATGCGGCTCATGTCGAGGGGGTGCTTGCGGCGGCGAATGCGGTTGCCGGGCTCGGGGCGGAAACGGCGGCAGGCAAACAGCGGCGAGCCGTCGAGAAAGCCGATGCGCCAGTCGAACTCGGCGGGGATCCGGCTCTGCACCAGCAGCAGGGCGGAGCGGGCCAGCCCCTCATCCAGCAGGCGGGCCAGCTGCAGCTCGTCGCTGGCCATGGCCAGATCGCGCCCCTGCGCCCCGTCGGGCACCTTCACCATCAGCGGCAGGCCAAGCCGCTGCACCAGTTCATCCACGTGGTGGCGGCCGCGGCGGGTCACCACCATGGTGGGCGGCATGGGCACGCCGCTGCGCACCATCAGCTCGTAGAGGTAGAGCTTGTTGCTGCAGGCGAGAATGGCGCGGGAGCTGTCGATCACCGGCATCTTGAGCTGCTCGGCGCGGCGGGCAAATTCGAAGGTGTAGTGGCCGACCGCCGTCTCGGAGCGCAGCCAGAGGGTGTCAAACTCCGGCAACCGCTCGATGGCCGATGGCGCCAGGATCTCGGCCCGGATCCCCTGCGCGGCCGCCGCCTGGATGAAGCGATCCAGCGCCAGGGCATCGCTGCTGGCGCGGCCGTCGTTGGGGTCGACCAGGATGGCGAGCTGGTAGAGCGGCGCCGCCTGCTCCTCGTCGCCGGTGCCCACCAGTGCCTGGGCGTGGTGCAGCATCAGCGCTTTCTCGCTCGGGCTCAGCGCCAGCGGCGACAGGCTCTGCTGCTGGCGCACCGACCAGCCGTGGCGGCCGCGCTTGAGGGTCAGCTCCTGCAGCGGCAGCTGGCTGAGGCCGTAGTAGTAGCGGGCCAGCCCCGCCAGCTCGCTCTGCTCGCACTGGCCGAAGATAGCGCGCACCCGGATTCGGTCCTCGCTCTGCAGGGCCAGCCAGCCCTGCAACTTGCGCCACAGCTTGGCAGGCGGCTGCTGGGGCTGCAGCTGGCTGATGGCCTGCAAACCCGGCAGGCAGTGGTGGCCGCGCGCCTGGGCCAGCAGCGAGCAGTAGTAGCCGGCGCTGAGGTGCTCCAGATTGCGACAGAGGTTGATGATGCGGGGACGGCCGCCGGTGGTGGGCACTCCGTGTTGCAGGTAGGTGCGGGCGGTCAGCAGATAATCGGCATGGCAAGGCCAGTCGCCCGGCTCTTCGACGATGACGTAGGTACTCATTTTTTCGGCTCCACAGATGAAACTGCCTTGAATGGCAGGATCCCCAGTGGGCTTCGATGCACCGACAAGCACGACAATGGCGCGAGGGGAAACAAGAGGTTACAGTGCCTAATATGCCGCCTTGGTAACTTGTGATACAAGTCGCATTTTTGGTGATGAAGATAAATAACCGAACAAGGACTCCCCGTGTTGACCGTGCGCGCGGCCCGGACCGATGATCTGGGCGCCATCGTTAAGCTGGAACGCTACTGTTTTCCCCCCGAAGTCGCCTTTGGCCGCAGCCGCTGGCACTATCTGCTGACCCACGCCAAGGGGCGTACCCTGCTGGTGCTGGACCAGCAGGAGCAGCTGATGGGCTACCTCTGCCTGCTGGAGCACAGGGGCTGGGATCGGCTGATCATCCAGACCCTCGCCATCCGCTGGACCATCCGCCGGCAAGGCTGGGCCCGCCGCCTGCTGGAGCAGGTTATTCAGGAGGGCAAAGAGGCCGGCTGGGGGGCGATCCGGCTGGAGGTAGGCGATGCCAATGAAGAGGCGCAGGCCCTCTATCACGAGCTGGGTTTTCGGCCCAGACAGAAGCTGCCGGACTATTATGGCCACGGTCAGCACGCCCACCGGCTGGTGCTGGCGCTGAAGCAGGCCTGAGAGAGGAGAGGGGATGAGCTGCGACAACTGCCTCGCCACCGCCATCAGGGCCAAGCTGGGGCGCTGCCCGGTCTGCGCCGGCCAGACCTTCGTCATCGGTCTGGTCGGCTGGCTGGTCTGGTGGTGGTGTGGCGCCGACACCTCGGTCAACGCCCTCACCGGCCTGCTGTTCGCGCTGGGGGGATCGGGCCTGTTGCTGCTCCACCTGCTGGTGTTTGTCTGGCGCAGGGCGACCGGGCGTGAATTGAGCGATGAATGAATCAGATTGATTTCAAACAGATAAATAACAATAGCGCTGTAGATATGGAGGTTCAGATGATAGCAATGGTAACGGGCGCCTCGTCCGGGTTTGGTGAGTCCATCAGCCGTCAGCTGGTGCAGGCGGGCTACCGGGTGATCGGTACCGGCCGCCGCGGCGAACGGCTGGCTGCGCTGGCCGACGAGCTGGGTGCGCAGTTCCTGCCGCTGGTGTTCGACGTGCAGGACAAGGCGGCCACCCGCGCCGCCATCGACGGGCTGCCGGCCGAGTGGCGCGAGGTGGATCTGCTGGTCAACAACGCCGGGCTGGCGCTGGGGCTGGAGCCGGCCCACAAGGCGGATCTGGAAGACTGGGAGCAGATGATCGCCACCAACATCAGCGGTCTGACCCTGCTCACCCGATTGCTGCTGCCGGGGATGGTGGCGCGCAATCGCGGCCACGTCATCAACATCGGCTCCATCGCCGGCACCTACCCCTATCCGGGCGGCAATGTCTACGGCGCCACCAAGGCGTTCGTGAAGCAGTTCAGCCTCAACCTGCGCGCCGATCTGGCGGGCACCGCCATCCGCGTCACCAACGTGGAGCCGGGCCTGTGCGGCGGCACCGAGTTTTCCAACGTGCGCTTCCACGGTGACGATGCCAAGGCGGCCACCGTCTATCAGGGCGTGCAGGCGATCCAGCCACAAGACATCGCCAATACTGTGCTCTGGATCAGCCAGCAGCCTGCTCACGTCAACATCAACAGCATCGAGATTATGCCGGTGGCGCAGACCTTCGGCCCGCTCAATATCAGCCGTCGCTGATGGTTGCAGCTGACAAAATAAAAGAGGCTCCCAAGGGAGCCTCTTTTCGTTGGCGAGCCGATTACAGGCTCATGATCTTCTTGAACTCCTCCGGCGAGTACTTCTGCTCGGTGCGCTTGGTGAGATCCGTCATCAGCTTGTAGCGCAGCTCTTTGGCCATCTGATAGGTCTGCTCCAGCTGGCCATAGGAGTAGTCGGCGGCCAGCCCGATGGCGGTAGCCTTGTCGCTGGCATAGGCCTGCTTCAGGCTCTGGTCGAGCAGGGCCACCTCCTGGTAGAGCTTGCTGCTCTCCTTGCTCCAGACGCCGCGCAGCAGCGGCAGGTACTTGTCCGGATCGGCGCTGGCCAGCGCGGTCAGGCTACGGAACTGCCAGTAGGCGGAGTCATCGGAGTAGCTGTCGCTGCCGGTGCGATAGGGCAGGGGGTAGGACTCCAGGGTGTTGTAGAGCGGCACCATCACCGATTCGGCCAGCACGCCGTAGCTCTGCCAGATCAGCCCCTGCAGCTCTTTGGGCATCTCCTTGCGCAGCTGGATGACGTGGGATTCGAGCTGCCTGTCGATGCGGATCGGCCGTTCCGCCTTGCCCGCCAGCGGGGTGCCCTCATAGGTGGCGCTCAGCAGTTTGGCCACGTCCGGCACGGCGATGGGGGTATCCGGCTTCATAAAGAGCGGATATTGCGCCTGCCGGGTCGGCTGCGGGTGGCTGGCAGTCAGCATTTTCTGGCCGAGCCACTCCCGATCCACGTTATACGGGTCAGCGATGACCCCGAACGCCTTGGCGAAGTTGAACTCTTTCGGGTCGGCGTTATCCAGCAGTTTGTGTTCGCGCACGAACTCCAGCAGCTTGGGTGAGTGCAGCACATCGGCACCGTCGAGATCGACGCCGTGGATGCGCAGGCCGTTGGCCACCATGGCGTAGCTGTCGTCCGGCACCCGCACCGCGATCCAGTGGTGGCCGGAGCCGATCTCCATCAGCCAGGCCTCGTTCACATCCGCCAGATAGAGGCTGTTGCCTTCCCCGGCGCCATATTGCTCCACATAGCGGCCGAGCAGTGCGACCCCCTCTTTGGCCGTTTTGGCCTGCGGCAGGATCAGGGTCGGGATGATGGCCTCGATGACCCCCTTCTCGATCAGCGGATCGGCTTTCTGGGCCTTGTCGTTGACCTCGGCGCTGGTGGTGGCCGAGATGGCGACGTTGAATTCGTTGATGCCGCGCTCTTCATAATATTTGCCGGCCGGGTCGCTGGACGTCGCATCCCAGTCGCGGATGGCGGAGTAGGCGAAGAAGGCCTTGGGCATCGGCACTTCCAGCCCGTTGCCCAGTTTCCAGATTGTGCCCTCGTTCTGCTGGGCGGGCCGGAAGGCCAGGTACTTGTTCCAGTTGTTGACGCCAAAATCCTCGTTTCTGGCGATCATCACGCTGCCATCGGCACTGGCGCCCTTGCCGACGATGAGGCCGGTACAGGCGTCGGCACTGGTACCAAGTAGGGTGAGCAGGGTGGCGGAGAGAAGACTCAAGGTGTGTTTTTTCATGGGATTGCCCGAAGCGTAACTGTGAGTGAAAGCCAGGCGGTGGGATGCAGGTCTGCCGCAGTGCGATCGGCCGCCGATACGCTGCCGGGGGATCGTGCTGCTCATGGTCGATGACGCAAACATTTCATCCATAACACTGCTTGCTGGTCGTTTTGTGCGCCGAAATTGTATGCCTCGT
The DNA here is from genome assembly GCF_027707585.1 of Aeromonas sp. QDB39. Classification (NCBI taxonomy): domain Bacteria; kingdom Pseudomonadati; phylum Pseudomonadota; class Gammaproteobacteria; order Aeromonadales; family Aeromonadaceae; genus Aeromonas; species Aeromonas sp. QDB39. The sequence goes on from NZ_JAPCIV010000027.1 coordinate 57,207, forward strand.
TGGTTGTTTATTTTGTGATCTATGAGCCGTTCCTTTGCTTTGTCTGGTAAAGCGTGAAAAAGGCAGCGATATGCACCAGAAGCTGCCGATTGGGCAGCGCAGCGTCATGATTCTGACGTCTAGATGACCATCGGGAGGCTCGCAAGCCCGTGCGAGCCGGGATCTGCGCCAATCTGGCAAGTTGGCCTGCAACTTGCTGGTTTTATTGCCAATGATGGGGCCTGGCGCCTCATGCCATCGAATCAGCGACCTCGTCATGCCGGATCGGCATGCAGACCGGAGCCCCCATGGATATCAAACCCTACAGCCAGCAGCTTGCCCAGAGCGCCTCCAACAACCGCGCCCTCGCCACCCTCAGCAGTACCGACAGCGGTCAGGGGGGCGGCTGGGAAGATCTGGTCAACCTCTCCTCCCAGCGGATCACTGGCCAGGCCCAGCAGGCGCTGACCTATGAACACCTGGCCAAGAACAGCAAGCTGCCGCCAGCGCTCGACATCGGCTCCGACAAGGGCGGCGTGATGCAGCAGCTGGTGGACAAGGCGCTCGGTTTTGATCGCAAGAAGTTCAACGAGATAGAAGAGAAGCTCAAGACGATTGCCGACAACAAGCAGCTGACTGCCGAGGAGCGGGCGGAGCAGAGCAAGCCGCTCAACGAGCAGCGGGACGCCATGTTGCAGGATGCGATGGACCGCCTCACCGGCAAGAAGAGCAGCGCCAAGGAAGAGACCAAGAACGCCTGAGCGGCGGGATGACTCGAACGGCAATCCATGGTCGGTGGGGGCAATCACTTGCCCCTGTGCAGGCACCAGCGGGTTGCCGATGCGGCGCAGCACGGGCCGCTCTGCGCCGCTATAACGGCAGCAAAAAAGGGAGGGCGGCTGCCACTCCCTTGGTGACCGGACGGAGCCCGGCCGCTGCATCGACTCAGGCCGTCGCTACTTCTTCTCGGGCAGAATGCCGATCCCCACCGCCTGGGTCTGCACGGCCTTGATCTGGTCGCCCTTGGCGATGAGCGCAAACTGGGCCGGGTTGTGCACCTTGAGCACCAGGGTATGATCCACCCCCTTCACCGTGATGGTCTGCTGCCCCTTGTCGACCGCGATGACGTCGCCATAGAGAGTGACCTTTTTGCCGATCCCGGCGCCCGGCTTCTCGCCTGCCTCGGCCTTGTCGGCCGCCACTTCCACGACACGTTTTCTCACCCCGGCGGTGCCCTTGAGCAGCTCCAGATCCAGCATCTGCATGTATCTCAGTGCTACCGTATCGCCCACCTTGAGGTTGGCCAGGTTGGTGACCTGCTCACCGGCGACGATGTCGAATGCCTCGCCGGCGGCGTTTTTCAGGCTGACCTTGCGGCTGGCCATATCGATGGCAGTGACCGTGGCCTGGGCCGAGACGGCTTCCACCAGATTGGCCTTGCCAGGGGCCGTGGTGACTTCGGCCGCCACCTCGGCGGCCTGTGCCAGGCAGGTCGAGAGGGAGAGCAAACCGGCAATCCATGCATGCTTGAGTTTCATGTGTCAGACCTTATCAACAAAAGAGTGAGGAGGGTGGGAGCGGGGCGATGAGAGTGGAACACCCGGTTCCCAGAGAGACCATAGCAGAGCGGCACGGAAACAGGAGTGGCGCCGCATCACATCTTTCCGCTAGCCCGGCCCCCGCTGCGCAATTTGATAGCCGGCTCCCGTTTTTTGACCTGCCGGAGCCACAGGCGCACAATTCCCCTGCATGCATTCAACCGAGGGCTCTGCCGTGTACAACTTCCAATATGCCAATCCTACCCGCGTCTGTTTCGGTGACGGCCAGATCGCCAGGCTGCCCGAACTGATCCCGGCCGGCAGCCGCCTGCTGGTGCTCTACGGCGGCGGCAGCATCAAACAGAACGGGGTCTATGAGCAGTTGACCCAGGCGCTGGCGGGACGGGAGTGGCTGGAGTTTCCCGGCATCGGGGCCAACCCCCAGTACGATCAGCTGATGGAGGCGGTGGCCCTGGTCAAGCGCGAGCGCATCGACTTCCTGCTGGCGGTCGGCGGCGGTTCCGTGGTGGATGGCAGCAAGTTCGTGGCCGCCGCAGCCTGCTTCGAGGGGGCGGATCCCTGGGAGATCCTGCTGCACAAGGCCCCCATCAAAGGGGCGTTGCCGCTGGGCTGCGTGCTGACCCTGCCGGCCACCGGCTCGGAGAGCAACCCGGCCGCCGTGGTGAGCCGCGGGGAGGCCAAGCTCTCCTTCATGAACCCGCTGGTGCAGCCGGTGTTTGCGGTGCTGGATCCCACGACCACCTACAGCCTGCCGCCACGCCAGGTGGGCAACGGGGTGGTGGACGCCTTCGTCCACATCATCGAGCAGTACCTCACCTTCCCGGTGGGGGGCGAGGTGCAGGACCGGCTGGCGGAAGGCCTGCTGCAGGTGCTGGTGGACAACGGTCCGCGCGCGCTGGCGGAGCCTACCAACTACCAGGTGCGCGCCAACCTGATGTGGGCGGCCAGCCTGGCGCTCAACGGCCTCATCGGTCGTGGCGTACCGCAGGACTGGTCCACCCACGCCATCGGTCACCAGCTCACCGCCCTGCACGGGCTGGATCATGCCCAGAGTCTGGCGGTGGTGCTGCCCTCCCTGCTGCGCGAGCAATCGGCCCAGAAGCAGGAGAAGCTGGCCCAGTTCGCCGAGCGGGTATGGCACTCCAGCCGCGAGGACAAGGCGCTGCGCATCGAGGAGGCGATCATCCGCACCGAGCAGTTCTTCCAGCAGATGGGAGTGGGCACCCGCCTCGCCGACTACGGTCTGAGCGAGAGCTGCATCCCCGGCATCTGCTCCAACCTCAAGCGTTTCGGCCTGACCGCCCTCGGGGAGCAGCAGGACATAGATCCCGACAAGGTAGCGCGGATCCTCTCTCACGCCCTCTAGGCCTGAGGCCCCTGGCCAAGAGGCGATCCGGACAATAAGTGCAGCCAGGATCCTGTCCCACGCGCTCTGATCATCTGGCTGTCGAGCAGAAAAAAACGCCCCGATCTCGGGGCGTTTTGCATGGTGTCGCCAGGCGCGGCCGTTTATCCGGCGCTGCGGTCCAGCTCGCGCTCCAGCGCCGCTGCCTTCTGGCGGGCCGGATGGGTGTTGAGTCGCTGCCAGTAGGCCTGCAGATGCGGGAACTGGGCCAGCTGGCCGCTTTGCGCCAGCAGATCCACCAGGAAGGAGTTCAGGATGTCGGCGCCGGTGAGGCGATCGGCCACCAGATAGCGGCGGCTTGCCAGTACCTCATCGAGGTAGCCCAGCACCTTGGCGCACTCGGCCTTGGCGTAGTCCGGCAGGAAGCGCATCGGGCTGCCGTCCTTGCGCACGAACATGTCGAGCAGCAGCGGCAGAATGCCGGAGCTCTCGGCGAAGTGGAGCCACTGCAGGTATTCGGCATAGTCCGGGCTGTCGGTGGCCGGGGCCAGCCGTTCCGGGGCGTGGCGGGCGATCAGGTATTCGGTGATGGCGCCCGACTCCGCCAGTACCCGGCCGTCGAACTCGATGACCGGCGACTTGCCGAGGGGGTGGATGGCCTTGAGCTCGGGCGGTGCCAGAAAGGTGGTGGCATCGCGCTGATAGGCTTTGATCTCATAGGGCAGGCCCAGCTCTTCAAGCAGCCAGATGATGCGTTGGGAGCGGGATTTGTTCAGGTGGTGCAGGACTATCATGGAAACCTCGACGCAGTGACGGAAGGCGGTGATACGCAGCGGCGCGGTGGCGGGTTCACCGCTGGCCAAAAAAGAGCGGGCTGGATGCCCGCTCCTGCGTTGACTGACTCAGGCCTCCAGCGCCTGATCCAGATCCGCCAGTATGTCCTCGATGGCCTCGATCCCCACCGACAGCCGGATCATCTCAGGTTTCACCCCGGCCTTGGCCTGCTCTTCCTCGCTCAACTGGCGATGGGTGGTGGAGGCGGGGTGGCAGGCCAGCGACTTGGCGTCGCCGATGTTGACCAGCCGCTTGAAGATCTTGAGCGCATCGTAGAAGCGCACGCCCGCTTCGTAGCCGTCCTTCAGGCCGAAGGAGAGGATAGCCGAGGGGCGGCCGGCCATGTATTTCTCCGCCAGCAGGTAGTGGGGGTGACCCGGCAGACCGGCGTAGCTGACCCAGGCCACCTTGGGGTGATGCTTGAGGTGATGGGCCACCCGCAGGGCGTTGTCCACGTGGCGCTCCATGCGCAGGCTCAGGGTCTCCAGCCCCTGCAGCAGCAGGAAGGCGTTCATTGGCGCCAGCGCCGCGCCGGTATTGCGCAGCGGCACGGTGCGCACCCGCCCGATGAAGGCGGCCGGGCCAAAGGCCTCGGTATAGACCACCCCGTGATATGAAGGTTCGGGTTTGGTGAGTTGGGGGAAGCGCTCGGCGTGATCCGCCCAAGGGAACTTGCCCGAGTCGACGATGACGCCCCCCAGTGAGTTGCCGTGGCCGCCGACATATTTGGTCAGGCTGTGCACCACGATGTCGGCGCCGTGTTCGATGGGTTTGCACAGCACCGGGGTGGCGACCGTGTTGTCGACGATGAGCGGCACGCCGCGGGCGTGGGCCACCTTGGCGAAGGCCGCCAGATCGACGATGTTGCCGGCCGGGTTGCCGATGCTCTCGCAGTAGACCGCCTTGGTGTTGTCGTCGATGAGGGCGGCGATGGCCTCGGCGCTGTCATCCTTGGCGAAGCGCACCTCGACCCCGAAGCTCGGCAGCATGTGGGCGAACAGGGTGTAGGTGCCGCCATAGAGCTGGGGGGTGGAGACGATGTTGTCGCCGGCGGCGGTCAGCGCCTGGATGGCGTAGGTGATGGCGGCGGAACCCGCCGAGACCACCAGGCCGGCGATGCCCCCTTCCAGCGCGGCCATCCGCTGCTCCAGCACATCGTTGGTGGGGTTCATGATGCGGGTGTAGATGTTGCCTGGCACCGCCAGATTGAACAGATCCGCCCCGTGCTGGGCGCTCTCGAACTCGTAGGCCACCGTCTGGTAGATGGGTATGGCAACGGCCTTGGTGGTGGGGTCGCTGGCAAAGCCGTGGTGCAGGGCCAGGGTCGCATCTTTCATCACACACTCCTTGTTGGATGTTGCTGGGTAGCAGTTATAGATGGATAGACGTCCAATCTATCAGGCCCAGCGCCGATGTAAACCACCCAATCCGGCAAAGCAATTGCGCCCGCTGGCGAACTGCGCCCCTCCTTGTGCGATCCGGGAGAAGGGGGCTCAGAGGCGGCGGCGATACTCCCGATCGTCGATCTGGTTCATATCCCACTGCATCAGGCGGTTTAGCTGGCTCATGGGAGCCTCGATCAGGGTCAGCGGCCTGGGCAGGATCCGCTTGAAGTAACGGCGCAGGATCTGCTGGATCCGGTTCGGTTTGATGGGGTTGGCGTGGCTCATGATGGTGCTCCTCTGCTGTGGTTCTCACGTTCGCCAGCAGTATTGAGCTAAAATGCGGAAGTAAAAACTGATGACTTTCAGCAACAGGATTTCCTCTTTTATGCCTACCAGCCGCCTTTACCAGCAATTCCAACGGCTCGCCCAGCAGCTTGGCTGCGACGAGCGGGAGATCAGCCTCGCCGAGGTGGCGGATCTGCTCTGCTGTACCCCGCGCAACGCCCGCCTGCTGCTGCGCCGCATGCAGGATCAGGGTTGGCTCGGCTGGGCGGCGGAGGCCGGGCGGGGGCGGCGCTCCCGGCTCACCCTGCTCGACAACCAGGAGAGCCTGACCCGGCGCCGGCTGCGGGATCTGCTCAGCCAGGGCCAGCTGGCGCAGGCGGTGCGGCTGGCCGAAGATCGCCTCGATCTGCTCACTCCGCTGCTGATCGAGCAGCTCGGCCAGGCCACCCGGGAAGGGCGCCAGATCCTGCGGGTGCCCTACTACCGGCCGCTGCCGCGCCTGCTGCCCACCGGCCCGCTGCGCCGCTCCGAAATCCATCTGAGCCGCCAGATCTTCAACGGCCTGACCCGGCGAAATGAGGAAAATGGGGAAATCGAGGGGGATCTGGCCCACCACTGGGAGTGTCTGGGCCCCTGTCACTGGCGCTTCTACCTGAGGCCGGCGGTGCGTTTTCACCACGGCCGCGAGCTGGTGGTGGAGGACGTGGTGGAGAGCCTGCTGGTCTTGCGCGATCGCCCGCTGTTCGCCCATCTGGCGCGGCTGGAGAGTCCCTGGCCGCGCACCCTGGATCTTCATCTCGACAGCCCGGATCCTCTGCTGCCCCAGCTGCTGGCCGAGCCGGTGGCGGCCATCCTGCCGCGCGAGCTCAAGGGGGAGGCGGGTTTTGCCCTGCAACCGGTAGGCACAGGTCCTTACCGGGTGACCGCCAACGATCCGCTGCAGCTGTGCCTCGAGGCATTCGACGACTACTTCGGCCTGCGCGCCCTGCTCGACGAGATCGACATCTGGATGCTGCCGGAGCTGGCGGAGCGGCTGGAGAGTCACCTGCAACTGGGGCGCGACAGCCCCGAGCTCGGCACCATGCGCGGCGAGTCGGAGCTGGAATCCGGCTGCTACTTCCTGCTGCAGGACGACAGATCCGCCCCCTTGCAGGATCCCGCCCTGCGCCAGTGGCTGGCCGGCCTGCTCAACCCCATTGCCCTGATGGCGCGGGTCGCCCCCGAGCTGCAGCGAGGCTGGACCAGCGCACTTGGCCTCTTGCCCCACTGGCGCGAGGCGCAGCCGGCCCCGCTGCCGACGCCGAAACAGCTGCCGCGCCAGCTGGTGCTGGCCTGCTTCAACCAGCACCTGGAATTCAACGAGTGTGCCAACGCCATGAGCAGCCTGCTGGCAGAGCAGGGGATCCGGCTCGAGGTGCGCACCCTGGATTACGGCCGCTGGGTGAGCGGGGCGGACGAGGACGTGGATCTCTGGCTCGGCACTCTCAACCTGGAGCACGAACATGCCTTCGCCCCCTACGCCTGGTTGCAGGGCACCCCGCTGCTGCGCAAGGTGTGGGGCAGTCAGCAGCGTCTGTGGCAGGGGCTGACGCAGTGGCGTGCCAGCGGTGAGGAGCCGGGGCCGCGCGCCTTGCTGGCAAGCGTGCAGCAGCAGGGCTGGTTCGTACCGCTGTTTCACCACTGGCTGGAGCTGGAGAGCCGGGTCGGCGTGCACGGGGTGCGGATGACGGCGCTCGGCTGGTTCGATTTTCGCAGCGCCTGGCTGCGTCCGGAGCTGGCCGTCGGCGCCGGCGATACGACGGGGGAGCTTGAGTCCAAAGGCGGGCCGCGTTAGCCTGAGCGCGGTCCAACGACAAGGAGTCGATATCCATGCTGGAAATGCAGATCCAACCCCGTTTTCAAGAGACAGATGCCCTCGGCCACATCAACAACACGGTGCCGGCGGTCTGGTTTGAATCGGCCCGCGACCCGCTGTTTCGCATCTTCTCCCCCGAGCTGGATGTGCACAACTGGCATCTGATCATCGCGGGCTACACGGTGCAGTTCAAACGGGAGCTGTTCTACGGCCAGCAGGTATTGATCAAAACCGGGGTCCGCCGGATCGGCTCCAGCTCCTTCACGCTCTGGCAGGAAGCCTGGCAGGGGGACGAGCTGGCGGTGACCGCCGAAACCACCCTGATCCATTTTGACTACCAGTCCCGCCAGTCCATCCCCCTGAGCGAGCGCCACCGGGAGGGGCTACGGGCCTGGCTGATAGAAAGCTAACCTTGGCCCACCGGCCAATCACAGGACACTTATGCGCAATACCGTGATCGCCCTGAGCCTCGGCTTGGGACTGGGGCTCTGCTCCCTGCCTTCCGTGGCGGCCTCCCTCGCCGAGCAGTTCTCCCTGATGGAAAAGGGGGCCGAGAGCGCCCTCGATACCCGTCTGTTCAGCCACGACGGCGTCGACATCAAGGCCTGGGTGGATGGCGCTCCCGTCATCATCGCCGTGCCCATCATGAACGAGCAGGGCAAGCTGGAAGGGGAGAGCCGCTACTACTTCAAGGGCGGCAAGCTTTTCGGGGTGAAGGAGCCCGCCGCCCAGTTCGCCTTTGACGACGGCGGCAAGCTGACCCAGTGGCTGGACGAGAAGGGCCAGCCCGCCGAGTTCGTCAGCAAGATGAGCATGCAGCAGCGGGAAGTCTGGCTCACCAAACGGGCGGCCGAGCTGGGCAAACTGTTTGCCCAGAGCCCGGCCGAACAGAAGGCGGCCAAGGGGGGCGTCAAGCTCAAGGGAGCGGAGCTCGCCCACTGGCTCTGCAACGGCAAGCTGATGGCACTGGCCGGGGGTGACAAGGTGACCTTCGAGCAGGCCAAGCTCAAGACCCGTGCCGAGGGCATCGAGGGGGAAGTCTCCCTGCGCCAGGAGAAGGGGTGGCAGGATCTGAGCCTCAAGTGCGAGGTGCAGGGAACCCAGGTGACCCGCCTCACCTGGCAGCCGCTGCCGGGCGCCAACAAGCCGCTGTAAGCACGGTTTCAGCATGAAGCGAGGGGGCCCAGATATGGACCCCCTTTTATTTATTGTGGTGACGACTCGCCCAGCCTGAGCCGGGTGAGGGCTTCCACCCGTCGCCACTGGTCGGGCTCGAACCAGCGCGCCAGGATCTCCGGCTGCTGTTCGGCCCGGCGCTCGTCGGGCAGGGGCTTGAGTTCGGCCAGATAGCCGGCCAGCTGTTGCTCGAATCCCTGCTGACTCTCCGCCAGCAGGTGCAGCCGGTCCGCCGCCTCCGGCCCCAGTTGCTCGCGCAGCACGGCGTCCCGCTCGGTCGCGGGCAGCCGCTCCAGACTCTGCAGGTCGCCGAGCAGGCGGCTGTTGGCCTCCGCCTCCCGAAACCACTGGGGCTGCTCCGCCAGCCAGAGCTCGAGCTCGCTCGCCAGCAGCGGCTTGTCGGCATCGCCAGCCTCCGCCAGCGCCTTGCGGCGCAGGGTCCACTGCTCCATCAGCCGATCTTCGGCAAACAGCTGCTCCTGCTCGGCCGGGGTGAAGCTCTGCTGGCGCAACTGCTCGCGCTCGTCGAACAGCACCTGCAGGCTGGCCAGACCCGGATCGGTCGGTACCGTCAGGCTGCCTTCGGCGGCGAGAAAGGCTTCATAGCGGGCCTGCAGCGAGTTCTCATCGGGCGAGGAGGCCGCCTGCCGGGCCTGGGTGGAGCTCGGCCCTGCCTCTTGCGCCGGGGGAGCGGCTGGGGTGGAGTTCAGGGCGGACCACAGCTGCCAGCCCCCCAGCAGAAGGGCCGCTCCCAGCGGAGCGGCTATCAGCCATGCCTTGCTCATAGCCCCAGTCTCTGCAGGCGGTTGGCGTGCTGGCGATAGAGGCTGACCGGGTCGGTCTCAAACAGGTGGCGAATGCCGAACGACTGGTTCACCTCGTCCAAGTGGTTCATCCGGTAGTCGGTGCCGATCACCTTGCCGAGGTGGCTGCTGCACACCCCGACCAGGCCGTCGTTGTGCTCCTTGAAGAAGCTGCCGGTCAGCGCCAGCGCCGGATCCACCGGATCCAGGATGTTGGTCATGGTGCCGCGTCCGCTCCAGGAGAAGTAGTAGACACCATTGGCGGCCTGCATGGGCCCTTCGCCACAGTACTGGCTGGGCAGCCCCTCGGGGTAGCGCTGGTTGAAGCGCTGGGCGCCGGCGCTGGTGAGTGCGTCGAGGGCGGCGAGGGGATCCTGCGGCAGCTGGCTGCCCCCGGAGAGCAGCGAGATGACCCCGGACAGGGCGGAGGCGGCGGCCACCGCCAGCTTCTCGGCCACCGAGCCCGGTGCCACGTTGGCGCGCACCAGATCGGCGATCTCCGAGCCGTAGTTGACCCCGCCCACGCTGGTGGCGGAGGCGACCAGCTCGGGGGCGACCGAGGCGACGTAGCGAATGGTGGGGCCGCCGTGGGAGTGGCCGATGAGGTTTACCTTCTCCGCCCCCGTGATGGCCAGCACCTGCTGCACCTGCCTGAGCAGCTGCTCACCGCGCAGTTCCGAGCTCTGGGTGGCGGAGACCTGAGCCACATAGACCCTGGCGCCATCCCGGGTCAGCGCCTGGGGGATGCCGTAGAAGTAGTCGACCCCGAGCAGCTTGTCGAAGCCGAACAGACCGTGCACCAGCACTATGGGGTAGCGGGTCTGGGTATAACCTGCCGCCTGGCCCAGCATGGGCAGGGCGCACAGCAGCACCAATAGCCATTTTTTCATCTTGTCCATCCTTGTGAATAAGGTTGCCGCAGCGGCAACCACTGGCCTCATGCCAGTACCAACCAGCATGACGGAGCGGGACGTTTGCATCTGTGCAAATGATCACCAAACAGACAGATTCAAAAAAGCCCTACCCATATGGGCAGGGCTGTTGGCGGTGCCGGCACAACTATCCCTTGTGTTCGCCGCTTACATAAGTTAAATAATAATTATTATCATTTGTGGTGTTAAGGATCATGGCGGCGAGCTGGGTAAGAGGATGGGTGGGGACGGAGGAGAGCGACAGCAGCATGGTGCACTGGAAGGTGCAGACCATGAGCGGCAATCGCCACTTCGATGCCGGTGAACACGGCAAGGCGCTCTCCTGCTATCAGCAGGCGCTGTGGCTGGCCCGCCAGCAGTTTGCCGGCTGGCCCGACGTGGACGAGGCGGTCGCTGCGCTGGTGGTGGCCCACCACAATCTGGCGGATCTGCTGGTCGCCATGGCGCGGCCGGAGCGCGCTGCCGACCTGTTGTGCCACATCCACGACTGCCTGCTCGCCACCAGCCAGTCGCCGGCCAGCCCCGATCCTCTGCGGGATGCGGCCTTGCGCCATACCCGCAGTACCCATGCCGAGCTGCTCGCCTTCCTGCGCAAACACGGCAACCACGACGGCATCCGCCGCTGCCTCGGTCAGTGCCTGTGCCAGACCGGGTCCGCCCGCCAACTGCATTAATCACAATAAACAGAGGTGACCATGAGCCATACCCTGCCAGCCCTTGCCTATGCCTATGACGCGCTGGAACCCCACATCGATGCGCTGACCATGGAGATCCATCACAGCCGTCACCATCAGGCCTATATCAACAACCTCAATGCCGCCCTGGCCGATCTCCCCGAGCTGGCGGTGCTGCCGGTGGAGGAGCTGCTTGCCCGTTTCGACAGCCTGCCTGGCAAGGTGCAGGGGGCGGTGCGCAATCACGGCGGCGGTCACGCCAACCACAGCCTGTTCTGGCAGGTGATGAGTCCGCAGGGCGGTGGTGAGCCAGCCGGCGAGCTGGCTGCGGCGATCGAGCGGGATCTGGGCGGACTGGAGGTCTTCAAACAGGCCTTTACCCAGGCGGCGCTGAGCCGTTTTGGCAGCGGTTGGGCCTGGCTGGTGGTCGATCGGAGCGGCAAGCTGCAGGTAGTGAGCAGCGCCAACCAGGACAGCCCCCTGCAGGATGGGCTGGTGCCCATTTTGGGGCTGGATGTGTGGGAACACGCCTATTACCTGAAGTACCAGAACAAGCGTCCCGACTACATAGCCGCGTTTTACAAGGTGATCGACTGGGACGAGGTGGCGCGGCGTTACGTGGCGGCGCTGGCCTGATCGCCGGAAATACCGAGCCCAATGAAAGAGACCCGCCTGTTGGCGGGTCTCTGCTATTGAGGGGTCGGCGCGCTGCTGGTTGCTGCCGCTGCGCTGGCGGCAGCCGGATTATCCACGGGCGTTGCCTCGCTCGGCACGGCTGCGCTGGTGGTCTGGGCACTGCTGGTTGGTGTTGCCGCACTGGCGGCAGCCGGGTTATCCACGGGCGTTGACTCGCTCGGTGCAGCTGCGCTGGTTGCCGCCGCCGCACTGGTGGCGGTGGCAGCGCTCACTGCCGCTGCCGGTTTGGCCTTCGGCTTATGAGGGGGCGGTGCAATGGGCAGGCAGGGCTGGCTCGCCCCTATGGTGCTCAACGCCTGGCAGGGGACCGGGCCGCCGATGACGATGGGCTCGCCGAGGAACTTGGGACCCTTGTCCAGCACGTAGAGGTCGAGCAGCCCCATCAGGCGGGCGAACACCTCGCGCACCCGGGTCTTGATGCCCTGATAGGCGCTGGGGTCCACGGCGTTGAAGCCGACCGCCTCGATGCCGAAATGGCGGGCGATGAAGATGGCGCGCTCGTTGTGAAAGGCCTGCGAGACCACGGTGAAGTGGGCCTGACCGAACACCTCCTTGGCTCGCACGATGGAGTCCAGGGTCCGAAAGCCGGCGTAGTCGCTGTAGATGGCGTTGGCCGGGATGCCGGCCTGGATCAGGGCCCGCCGCATCTGGCGCGGCTCGTTGTACTGCACGGTGGCGTTGTCGCCGGAGACCAGGATGTAGTCCACCTTGCCGTTGTTGTAGAGCTCGGCGGCGGCCTTGATCCGGTACTTGAAGTAGTGGTTCGGGCTGCCGCCAATCAGGTATTTGGAGGTGCCGAGCACCAGGGCGACCCGGTTGTAGGGCACCGCATTGACGTCGTCGTAGGTGTAGTGACGGGCGTCCGAGACGGTCCACTCGCTGTAGCCCAGCAGTGTGGCGACGGAGGCCAGCAACAGGCAGAGGCAGGCGAGCAGGATCTTGGCAAACTTCTTCATGCGCGGTGCGGTTCGGGTCTGAAGTAAGAGGTGACAGAGGGTCATTCTATTACAAGTTGCCGCCGTACGTCAGGCTTGATGACCGCCCAAGACGTCACTCGGGCAGAGGTTGTCGCAGGGAGAGGTCGGCTAACTGCTTGATCCTGAGCCGATTAAAATCGTTCATAAGCAGGGGCGGCCATGGCCGCCCCTTGTCATAGCCGTCTCGTCCTCAGTGGGAGGAGTCGTTGGCCTTGCACTCGTCGGAGTCCTTGTTGGCTTCCCACCAGGGCAGCAGCTCGCGGCCGAGCCACTGCTGGTAGGCCTCGCTGTCATTGGCAATCAGCTGGTCCAGCTCGGCTTCGAAGGCGCTCATGGCCTGCTGCTGATCCGGGTTGCGCAGGGCCTGGGCCATGGCCAGCCAGCTGGCGCCGCGACCGGTCTCGTTCAGGAAGCGGTGCACCGTGTAGGACCAGGAGTAGACCATCTCGCCACCCTTGTCGTAATCCAGGTGCAGGATGTCGGCCAGGGCCGGACGGTCGCTGGCCGGGCGGCCGGCGACGTTGTCCAGACCGCGGGCGAAGCACTGGCCGTGGGCGATGAACTCGGCCAGCCCTTCCGACCACCAGGTGGTGCGGTTGAGCGGGTAGTGGCCGAAGCTGCCGTATTGGTTGAAGCGGCCGTCCAGGTAGTGCACGTACTCGTGGCGCAGGTTCCACACCTGGAACGCTGGGCGCTTCCACTCCGCCTCGTAGGCGAAGAAGCGGGCCTGGTTGCCGGGGCGAGCCGGATCCCCTTCAAGGTAGATGCCACCGTTGTCGGTGGAGACGCCGCCGAACAGGGCACTGCCGTAGCGTTTCCAGTCGTCGGAGGAGTTGAAGACCACCAGTTCCAGCGCCTCGTTGTGATCATCCGCCACCGGCTGCCAGCCGGTTTCCATCTGCTGGTGGAACTGCTGCTCTTCGGCCCCCAGTTCACGGCAGATCCCCTCGGCCTGATCCATGGTCAGATCCTGGGCCCGCAGGCGCAGGGTCGGCGAGCAGGTGTGCTCGAACGGCAGCACGTCCTCCACCCGGACGGGGGTGCAGAGTCCGGCGAAGTCACCGCTGATGCAGGCTTCGCTGGTGCGGTCCGTGTAGGTCAGGTAGTAGGTGGAGAGGGTCAGCGACATGTCTTCCAGCAGATCCTGACTCTGCTGGCCGCCGGGGATCAGGTCGTGGTGGCGAACCAGTGCGATGACGGAGTCATCCAGCAGCTTGCGGTAGCCGTCGAGCTCGTCCGGGCGGGTATAGCGGGCGACCCGGTAGAGGCGGGTGTAAGCATCCAGCACGTTGTTGAGCAGGAACAGATCGGCGCCATCCCGTCCCTTCCACAACGCGAGCTCGCTTATGCCGAGGGCGTGCAGCTGCTTGCGCAGCTCGCCGTCCTGTTGGCGGAAGTCGTTGGCGAAGGGATCGCTGTAGTCGCTGGCGAAGTCGAGGAAGTTGAGCAGATCGAACAGACCGGTCGCCCAGGCGTGCTGGCCGTTGATCTCGCTGGCATGGCGGGTGCTGTAGGCCAGCATCTGGTTGAACTCGCCGAGCAGGGTACCAAAGCGGCCCTGCACTGCCGGGCTCTTGAACTGGCCGTGCAGGGCGATGCTCCAGGCACCCATGACGGCGCCTACCTCGTCGCTGGCCTGCTCCGGGAAGAGCAGCGGATGGGCACCCAGCGCCGTCAATGCCTCGGCCAGCGCCTCGGCTGCGGCCGGGCCGTCTTCCTTGTGCTTGCCGTAGTTGTGGTAGTTGTGGGCACGCACGTATTCCAGCAGCAGCTTCATGGCCGGATGGGCCGGCTGATTGGCCGCCAGCAGGCTCTGGATGCCGCGCGACACGGCCAGCAGCTTGGTGTCATCGTGACCATAGTTCTCCTGCCAGACCGGTGCGGGCTGGCCACTGGCATCCTGCACTATCTTGGCCGCTTCGGCGTCCAGCATCTCGGTGCCCGGCAGATCCGGCTCGGAGCAGGCGCGGCCGTCGGCACGGCGACAGTCGAGTTGCTCTTCCTTGCTGGCCAGCACGATGGGGCGATTGAGCACCCGGTTCTCCTGCCACTCGGTTGTTTCCGGCAGGGTCTGCCATTCGCTGCCCCCCACCGGGTATTGATAGCCGGTGTCCTTCAAGACCACCTGCACCTCGCTGCCGGCGGGCAGGGTCTGGCGGCACACCCGGTAGCTGATGGTCTTGTCCCCTTCCTGACGGGTCTGGGGTTCATCGCACTCCTGCTGGGTCTTGGCCTGTTCCAGCAACCAGGTGTACTGGCGCCAGACGTACAGCTCGCTCACCTGCTTGGCGGCCTGGCTGCCCGCGATGGGCTGCAGGCGGAAGAAGATCTGCTCGAGGCGGCCATCCCGTTCATTGGGAGTCTCTTCCAGCACCTTCAACTGCTGCCAGTTTTGCGGCAGGTACTGCCATGCCTGCTCGGCGCAGCGGCCTTCGGCGTTGAGCTCGCAGCGATCCAGCTCCTGCTCGCTGTGACCCAGGATGACCCGCTCCGCCAGCGGCAGACGATCCTGACGCGGCGCGGTCGGGGTGCCTGCCAGTGGCTCCCAGCGGCCCTGCTTCATGCCGTAGCCAAAGTCATAGCTGCTGGCCGGGACAGCCTTGCCAGCCGGCACCACCTCTTCACAGCTGAGGTAGCGGATCTGCCAGCCCTGCTCGATCTTGAGCTGCGGCTCGCCGCACTGCTGCTCTGCCAGTGCGGCCAGGTTGGCATCGCTCCAGTCGAAGCGGCGATACACCCTCAGCTGCTGATAGGGGGCACTGCCGCTGCGGGCGCTCAGCTCGTAGGTCACTTCGGTGAGACGATCCCCCAGCTGACGGCTGGATTCACCTTTGAGTTGATACTGTTGCCAGTCGGAGGGGGAGTAGTTGGCCAGCGCCGAAGTGGCAAACAGGCCCGGTGCTGCCAGCAGCAGCAACCTGGTACCCAGATTGTTCATTTTTATCCCTTTGTTTGATTGTCTGCGTGATTGACGCGTGCAATCTAGTCAGCCCCAAAAGGATATCAACCCACCAATCAGGCCATATAAATCATTCATTTAGATTAAATCAAAATAAAGCGAGCCCCATTGGGGGCCTTGTTGATAGCAAGGACTCATCTGCCATCTGGGGGGGATCTCAGTCTGAGGCCAGCAACTGTGATCAAAGTCTCGTTTGAGGTTCTTTTGCCAAGCGGGAATGCGACAGTAGCAAGCTGGAGATCAAGCAGGGAAAGTGCTGGTCTACCTGCGTAGAAAGCAGGGGTCATAGTGAGAAGCCGCCGGGCGGCAGTTGGCATGGCAACCAAGGAAAACAGAAGGGGGGTTGGTGGATGGAGAACCGTGATTAACGATGGCAGCCTAAGTGAGGCTGTGGTGGCTCATCCTGCAAAAGGCGAACAGATCCGCCCGAGGTAATGAACAACCCCGGGCAGATGGCAGGAACAATCCGATCAGAGGTAGCTGACGGTGACGATGGCCATGTTGCTGCTGCCGGCAGACAGCTTGTACTGCATGGTGCTGCTGATGGTATTGAGGCTGCCGGCTTGCTGCAGGGTGGCCAGATCCATGGTCTGGCGCTGAGTGCCGGAATAGCAGGTCACGCTGTTGTCGGCGAAGTCGCAGGGGGCTTCATAGATGGTACCGGTGAAGGTGATGGTGCCGTCGGCAGCGGAGGCAGTGGCAGGCAGCAAGGCAGCACCCAGCAGCATGGCTGCGGCGGCAGAAGAAGCGAAACGGATGGCGCTGTTGCGAATGGAAGCGGTAGAAGTGTTCATTTTTATGTCCTTTTCGTCACATGTCGTTGTACGAAAAGGGCAACGCAATCAAAGAGAATGACACAGATACAACTGATGACATCGCTCTTCTCAGATGGCAGCTCCGCTGTCTTAGGTTATGAACCCTTAGACCGGTGGCTTTGCGTCCCGACCTTTCGACCGGTTTGCCCTTTACTCTATGTTTAGATGATAACACCCCACTTTGAGAAATCAATCGCCATAAAAAAGTATGGGATATCAGTCACAAATAAAATTTTATATATGACCGTGACAGGAAATATATGGTCTGGCCCATATTAGGCGGTATATATCCAATCTTGTTCATCACTATTGGCTACTGGTTTTCGACGAAGCCTTATTCTGTGGTGAAAATACATGGCTGGCATCTGGTGAATTAAAACCAGGGTCACACAGGAAGGTGGCAAGAGCAGAGATATCAACTTTCCTCCATGCCTAATGGGTTAAAATGATTACCTGATTACCTGATTACCTGATTACCTGATTACCTGATTACCTGATTACCTGATTACCTGATTACCTGATTACCTGATTACCTGATTACCTGATTACCTGATTACCTGATTACCTGATTACCTGATTACCTGATTACCTGATTACCTGATTACCTGGCTATATGGGTGAGCCGTTTTGACTATTGCTTTATAGGTATTTTTAGAATCACCTAAAATACTGCTCAAACATTATTTTGTTGTGTTTTTGTTAATGTTTGTTAAGTGATTAAAAATATCCGATTTCAAATTATGCAATGGGTGTTTGCTATATGAGCTTTATTTATTTCATGGCGTTCGCCAATGTTCCGGTTTGATTTTAAGTGATTGTTTTATAGGTGTTTATAACTGAATTTATAAAAATCAAAATGTATTTGATGTGCATCATATGAGTCGTTAATTTGTCCATCAAGCAAAAGCGGAACACGGTTTTCTGCACAGACGACAAGGATGTATGTAGTTGTGCAGATGAGGTGTAGCGGGAACTGCCCCTGATGCGGTGTGCTGCTTTTGCTTATTTAAATAGACCTTAAAAGGCACAGCTGATTATTGGCATGACCCCTCACCGGCTTAATGAGAGGTTGGGCACCAGCAGTTGCTGTGCAGTATATCGCGGCATCACTGAAGATCGTGACTCCAGCATGATTGGAGTGATGCAGTACAACACACGTTAATCACGTTAATGTAGGTATAAACGAATGAAAGCTAACAAGATTCTGGTTGCTATGGGTGTTGGTTCCATGTTGCTGTGCGGCTCCGCTGTTGCTGCCGGTGGCGCTGGTTCAGGCAAAGTCACCTTCAATGGTGAAATCATCAACGCTCCTTGCTCCGTTGCTCCTGAGTCTGTTGACCAGGTAGTTGAAATGGGTCAGATCAGCACCAAAGAGCTGGCCAGCGGTGGCGAGTCCAACTCCAAGCC
Source organism: Aeromonas sp. QDB39 (assembly GCF_027707585.1). Classification (NCBI taxonomy): domain Bacteria; kingdom Pseudomonadati; phylum Pseudomonadota; class Gammaproteobacteria; order Aeromonadales; family Aeromonadaceae; genus Aeromonas; species Aeromonas sp. QDB39. The sequence continues at coordinate 74,888 of NZ_JAPCIV010000027.1, forward strand.
GTTCAGCATCAAGCTGCTGAACTGTGAAATCTCCGACAAGGAAGATGCCGTCAAGGTAACCTTCAGCGGTGCCAAAGACCCGGTAGATTCCAGCCTGCTGGTTATCGGTGGTGGTGACGCCGCTGGTGCCGGTATCAAGATGACCGCTCCGGGTGGTGCCCCGATCGTACTGGGTACTCCGACTGCCGCCTTCGGCCTGGTCAACGGTGACAACGAGCTGCCCTTCAGCGCCGTGCTGAAAGGTTATGCCGATCAGACCGCCAACCCGCTGAAAGCCGGCGCTTTCACTGCAGTGACCAACTTTACTCTCTCCTACGAGTAATAGAGTGCTTTAACGTGTGACCAGGGTTGTGGTGGTGCGAGCCACCACAACCTCACACATTCTGTCTCCTCACATCGAACCTTGATCATGAAAACTTCAATGATGGCAGCCATGGTGCTGCAGCTGGTGATGATGGCGGGGTCAGTCCACGCCAATGAACTCACGGATGGACTGGCCGAATCGGGCTGTACGCTGGAGGTGCTGCGCAGCATTCCGCTGCAGGCTCAGCAACCGGGCACACTGAAAATCAGCGGCTGTCAGGTTGAAGGGGCGACGGAGGCATCACTGCCTTTTATTTCCATGTCTGTGCGCGGTGCCATGAGCGATGAGCTGGGCATTCTCAACAACGGCCAATATCACAAGGTATCCGGCGAACGCTTTATTGTTTCGGATATCGTCAACAGTGATCTGGAATTCAATTTGGGGCTCACCAGTAGTCAGCTGTTTTTTCCGGACAGTACGACACTGTTTGAACTCAATTATATGTAAGCAAGCCAATTGCTTAGTGTAGATACCTCATTACGTGAGACCGTTATGCAATTCCTAGAGTGAAAATATGAGCGTTTCAACATCAAACTCTGTGAGAAAAAAACATTATTCAAAAATGGTTTTCATGCTATGCGTGCCCGGCCTGATGGCGGTGGCAAATCACGCATTGGCAGAAACGGAGTTTAATATTGATGCACTCGATCTGGACGAACGGACCAAGATCGACCTCTCCCAGTTTGCCGACGAAGGTTACATCCTGCCCGGCGACTACTACCTCGAGATCGAGGTCAACAAAAACAAGCTGCCCCTGCAGAAGATCCCTTTCTACGAGACTGACACCGGCAAGGGAAAGGGTGGGGTGGCCTGCCTGCCGCAAGAGGTGATCCCCAAGCTGGCGCTGACCGACGAGGCCATCGCCAAGATCGATACCTGGCACGATGGCCAGTGTGCCAACCTGCTGGCGCTGGACGGCGTGGTGATCGCGAACGACATAGGTAACGGCTTGCTGCGCATCGCCGTGCCCCAGGCGTGGATGAAGTACAGCGATCCCAACTGGATTCCGCCCGAACAGTGGGATGAAGGGATCCCGGGGATGATGCTGGATTACAACATCAACGCCCAGGTCAACGAAGGGGATGGTTACTCCAACCGCAACATCAGCAGCTACGGTACGCTGGGGTTCAACTATGGCGCCTGGCGCCTGCGGGGCGACTATCAGGCCAGCTCTTACTGGGGCGACAATGAACGGACATCGACCGAGCTGAACCGTATCTATGCCTATCGCCCCTTGACCGATATGGCTGCCAAGCTGACGGTGGGCGAGCAGCAGCTCAACTCCCAGCTGATCGACGGCTTCCGTTATACCGGCGTCAACCTGGCCAATGACGAGCGCATGTTGCCGCCAAGTCTGCAGGGCTATGCGCCGGAAGTGAGCGGCATCGCCAAGACCAACGCCAAGGTCACCATCTCCCAGTCCGGCCGGATCATCTATGAGACCAACGTGCCGGCCGGTCCGTTTCGCATCCAGGGGCTGGACAGTTCGGTGCGCGGTCGTCTCGACGTGCGGGTGGAGGAGCAGGATGGCAGTGTCAGCTCGTTCCAGGTAGACACCGCGACCGTCCCCTATCTGACCCGTCCCGGTTACGTCCGATACAACCTGGCGGTGGGTGCGCCTTCCGAACAGACGGATTCGGTGCACGATGTGCACGGCCCTGCCTTTGTGACCGGTGATTTCTCCTGGGGGGTGGCCAACTCCTGGTCGCTGTACGGTGGCAGCCTGGTTGCGGGTGAATACAACTCCATGGGGCTCGGTATCGGTCGCGATCTCTATGCCTTCGGTGCCATCTCGGCCGACCTGACCCAGTCCATCGCCAAGCTGCCGGGCCTTTCCACCAAGATTGGCCAGTCGGTGCGGGTGAACTACGCCAAGCAGTTTGATGAATACAACAGCTCGATCACCTTCGCCGGTTATCGCTTCTCCCAGCACAACTTCATGACCATGTCGCAGTTCCTGAGCAACAAGGATCGGCTGGAGAACAACACCACGACCTCGAGCGATGACTACAACACCTGGGGTGACAAGGAGCTCTATACCATCACCGCCAACAAGACCTTCTGGGCGGAAGATGCGGCCAAGGCGCTGACTGTCTATCTGGACTACACCCACAGAACCTATTGGGATCACGAGGCAGAGGATCGCTACGGCCTCTCCATCAACAAGAACGTGAACATCGGCAGCTTCAAGGATGTCTCCGTCTATGTGTCGGCCTACAAGACCAAGACCGAGAACTACGAGGATGACAAGAGTGTCATGCTGACCCTGAGCATGCCGATCGGGGACAGAAAGAGCGCGGGATACAGCGTGCAGTCCTCCAATGGCAAGGTCACCCATCTGGCCACCTATCAGGATTACAGCCGGCCCGATGATACCTATCAGCTGGGGGCGGGCGTGCAAAGCAACGGCCACGCCGTGGCGCGGGGTTACTACAACCATAACAGCGACATCGGGGCGGTCAGCCTCAATGCCTACAGCGTGCAGAGCGAATACACCTCGGTCGGGGCCAGCCTGCGTGGCGGTCTGACGGCGACCCAGCACGGTGCGGCCCTGCACCAGGCGACCCGTCGTGGCGGTACCCGCATGATGGTGGATACCGACAAGACCTCCGGCGTCTCCTTCAACAATGGCCGCGCCGTGACCAACCGCTTTGGCGTCGCGGTGATCAGTGACATGACCGACTATCGCAAGAGCGATACCCGGGTGGACGTGGATCAGCTGGGCGACGACATCGATGCGATGAACGCCATCAAGCAGGGGACCCTGACCGAGGGCGCAATTGGGTATAATGCCTTCGAAATCGCCGAAGGGTTTAAGCTGCTGGCCAACGTCAAACTGCCTGATGGCTCAGTGCCGCCGTTTGGCGCCACCGTCGTCAAGGATTCCGGCCGGGTGCTCTCGGTGGTGGATGAAGATGGCCTGGTCTATCTGACCGGGGTGAAACCGAATGAAGCGTTTGAACTCTCATGGGGCGGGGCCCGCCAGTGCAAGATAGTGGCACCGCAACAAGTAACCGATCTGTCGATGAAGACTCTCACTTGCAAGTAATGGGATACCGATGAAAAAGCTGCTCTCTTATACCTGTCTGGCCGTGCTGGGCATGACCTCGCTCAACGTCAGCGCTGCCATCGTGCTGGACCGTACTCGTGTCGTCTATCCGGGCGGTGCCAAGTCCATCAGCCTCAACATCAAGAACGAGAACCAGAAGCTGCCCTACCTGGCGCAGGCCTGGATTGAAGATGCCCAGGGCCAGAAGATCGCGTCTCCCTTCGTGGTGCTGCCGCCGGTACAGCGGGTGGATGCCAACCAGAAGTCCATCGTGCGTATCGCCAGCGTGCCGGCCATCGACAGCCTGCCCAAGGATCGCGAATCCATCTACTACTTCAACCTGCGCGAGATCCCGCCCAAGAGCGAGAAGAGCAACGTGATGCAGATTGCCGTGCAGTCCAAGATCAAGCTGTTCTACCGCCCCGAGGCCATCCTGCCCGAGCGCGGCGCCATCTGGCAGGATCAGGTGCTGATCACCAAGCAGGGCAAGGCCCTCAAGGTCAACAACCCGACTCCTTACTACATCACCTACGTGGGCCTCGGCCATCCACAGGGCAAGGAGCGGACCACCATCAAGGGTTTCTCCGCCTTTATGGTTGCCCCCAAGTCAGAGCAGACGGTCACCATCCCGGAAACCCTGGGCAATGAATTTGTGATCAGCTACGTCAATGACTACGGCGGATATATGGATATCAAATACCAGTGCACAGGCAATGCCTGTAAAGCTGTGAAGGAGAGATAAAGATGATATTGCGTACCGGTGTACTCGGTATCATGTTCTTGTCCATGCCGGCATTGGCTATCAATGGTGAAGTCAGGGCTGCTACAAAAACTTATGATATTGAGCTTAAAAAGGAAGACATCGTTAACGAGGTAGGTGCAAGAAAAGAGTTTAAGTGGGATTTGAATGGTACTTACCCTGGTACGGCATTCTGTCCAGATCGGGATATTATCGATCAACCTATTTATTACAAGGCAGTAATGAGTGCAGGGTTACCCAGCGTTGGTGGTGGATTTGTCAAGTTAAACGAATTTTTGGATCTCAAGGTTGATATCTGGATTGAAGGTGATCGTCGGGCATATGTTACTGCCCCTTTTACTGAAGAATCCAATTTGGGTAGGTTTACCTGCTACAAGAGAAAGGGCTCTGCAGATTTCGGTTTTAGAAGTGGTAGCAAGGGAATTGTGACGTTTCGCGTTCGTAAACCCATCATCAATGGCGTACAAATCGACGACCATGAAATAGTCGAGATGTTTGGTCGTCTGGGCAGAACGGATTCCGGATTCAATAACGAGGTCATGTCCAGAATCGTTATCAAGTCCTCAGTGTTGTATGTGCCAGAAAAATGCACCATCAACGGAGGGCAGACGATTGAGGTCGAGTTTGGTGACTTGCCTGGTTCCGGGCTGGATGGCAACAACTTTGAAAAAACGGTACCACTTAATTTCGTCTGCAGTGGTGGTGTATTTGACAAAGGGTCATCACTGAAAATAAATCTCGCCATTTCTGGTAAACCCACATCATTTAGCCAGAGTTATCTCAGAACCACTCGAGATGGATATAAAGGTGGTGACGTTATCAAGGATCTTGGTATCAAATTCAAACAACTGGATGGCTCGACACTGAATCTGAATGACTGGTATCCAGTTTCCATGCAGGGGAATATCGGTGACTGGGGTTTTATTGCCGCCCCGATAAGCCCTGCTGGCGCAGAAGTTGCTGCGGGTGATTTCTATGCAACCGGCACTATTGTTGCCTCATTCCAGTAGGAGTCGATATGTTGCGCTTAGGCTGTTTGGGGTTGTTGATTGTTCCGTTGTGGGTCAGTGCTGCTGCCGATGACCTTGAACTGCTTGGAGGGGATCTTCATCTCCATGGCCGTATCATCGATCAACCCTGTGTAATTGCCCCCGAGTCGCTCGATCAGGCGGTGGACATGGGAGTGGTCGATGTCAGGGAGCTTTATGCCAACGGGACCGGGGTTCAGGTCCCCTTTGTCATCCGGCTGACCAACTGCAAGTCGGGTATCTTCCGCATGGCCAAGGTGACCTTTACCGGTTCGCAGGACGCTCAGCTCAGTGGCGGTCTGGCATTTTCGGCAGGCTCCGCCAAGGGGGCCGGCATCCGCCTGTATGACGTGACCCAGTCCCCCTTGACGCTGGGAACTCCCTCCCGTGGTTATCTGCTGGGCGGCACGACGGAGAATGAACTGCAATTCTCTGCCCGGGTGGAAGGGCACCCGGACGCGCTGGCGGCCAAGAATATCCAGCCCGGTGACTATACCGCCGTGGCCAATTTCATCGTGGCTTATGAATAAACTCAGAGGTCGTTGCGCTGGACGACCTTTGAATTGCCGAGGCTGGGCCAGGTGATGACGCCACCCAGATAATTGGAGAGGTAAATGCCGCCCGGCAGCTGAATAAATTGTGCCGTTTGTTTGGGGGGCGTCAGCGCCGCCACCAGGGTTGCCACCATGCCATTGCTGGTCAGCGCCTGCTGATCAATGAAATTGACGATGGTATTTTTGACCTCGACCGAAATATCGCCGTCATCCCGCTCTATATCTCCGACAGAATCCAGATTGAACAGTGTCTGAGCCTTGTCGTCAGTCGCAATAACGGTCGCCACCACAATTTCTCTGTTCATGGTGACAATGAACTTGCTCTTTCTGGTCATCTCCACCCAGTCTGACTCTTATACACAAATAGCGGTCTGAACGGAACTTTTCCCGTTTTCCAGGATCTGATCTTCCATGTGACTCCCA
>NZ_JAPCIV010000028.1:0-67744 GCF_027707585.1 Aeromonas sp. QDB39
ACCACGGGAATTTCTGCGCAGTCGGGTATCACAACCCTAAGCGGGAAAAAGTGTCTGGATCTATGGGGTCAAATCCACCCGCAGGCCGAGCTGGTGCCGCACCTGAAGCAGGCCTACACCTCGGGCGGCTTCGGCCTCACCTACTTTGGTTCGACCCAGGGGGTGATGATCCGCCAGGACCCCTCCCTCAACACCGGCAACTATGACCCGCGCGAGCGGCCCTGGTATCAGGACGCGGTGAAGGCGGGGCAGCTCATCGTCACCGCTCCCTATGTCAGCGTCACCATGCAGAAGCTGGTGGTCACCCTCTCCGAGCCGGTGCTGCATCAGGGCGAACTGGTCGGCGCCGTGGGGGCCAACCTGGCGCTCGACAAGCTGATCGACGAGGTGCTGGCGATGCAGGTGCAGGGCGAGGGGTACGCCATGCTGCTCGACAGCAGCGGTCTCATCGTCGGCCACCCCAACAAGGAGCTGGCGCTCAAGCAGATTGGTGAGCTCTCCCCCGACCTGTCGGCGGCCACCTTCCAGCAGTGGGGCCGTGAGAACAACGAGTTGCACGCCGCCACCCTGGACGGGCGTGACGTGCTGCTGGCGGTGCAGCCGGTGGCGGGCACCGACTGGCTGCTGGCCATGGTGATGTATCGCGACGTGCTGGAGGCGCCGCTTGCCACCCTGCTGTGGCAGTTGGTGGGGCTGACTCTGGTGCTGATGCTGGTGTTCAGCGCCCTGCTCACCGCCATGTTCAAGTATCTGTTTGCCGATCTGGGCCGGGTGGCTGGTGCGCTGCACGACATCGCTCACGGCGAGGGGGACCTCACGGTGCACATCAACACTCGCAGCAAGGATGAGGTAGGTCAGCTGGCGGAGAGCTTCAATCAGTTCGTGGCGCGGCTGCACGGCATTGTCAGCCGGCTGCGGGACGTCACCGTCGAGCTGGCGGCCCAGTCCCGCTCCCAGGCAGCCGGCGCCCAGTCCCGCAGCCAGCGGGTGCGCCAGCAGCAAGACGAGATCGTGATGGTGGCGACTGCGGTAACCGAGATGGCCTCCGCCACCCAGGAGATCGCCGGCAACGCCGAGTTTGCCGCCACCACCTCGGGCGATGCGGTCAAGCTGGCGGTGGCCGGTCAGTCGCAGGTCGGCCAGAGCCAGCGCAGCATCACAGGGCTGGCGGACGAAGTGGCCGACGCCAGCCAGATCATTGTGGAGCTGGATGCCCACGCCCAGAAGATCAGCGGCATTCTGGCCACCATCAGCGGTATCGCCGAGCAGACCAACCTGCTGGCGCTCAACGCCGCCATCGAGGCCGCTCGGGCCGGCGAGCAGGGCCGCGGTTTTGCGGTAGTGGCGGACGAGGTGCGGGTGCTGTCGCGCCGCACCCACGACTCCACCGACGAGATCCAGCAGATGATCGAGACCCTGCAGCAGACCACCCGCCGGGCGGTGAGCGGCATGGAGGCCAGCCGCCAGCTGGCGGGTACCAGCGTGGAGGATGCGGAGTCCGCCAACCTGAGCCTGGGGCAGATCAACGAGGCGATCGGCGCCATCAGCGACATGGCGACCCAGATTGCGGCGGCGGCCGAAGAGCAGACCTCGGTCACCAGCGAGATCAGCCGCAACACCGAGAATATCCGCCACGTCTCTCAGGAGCTGGCCGAGCAGGCCAATCAGGAGGCGGCGCAGGCGGCCGAGCTGAAGGGGCTGACCGAGCGACTGGAGCAGGAGATCGGCCGCTTCCGGCTCTGATCATCCGGCGAACATCCATGCAAAAGGGCAGCCCGCGGGCTGCCCTTTCTTGTTTTGCGACAGGCTCAATGGGTCTGCTTGACCCAGATCAGCTGATCGGTGGTAAAACCCAGCGATTTAGCCTTGGCGACCAGCGCATCCACGTTGGCCTTGGGCGGATTGGGTGAGCGAGCGAGGATCCAGAGATAGTCGTGGTTGTAGCTGGTCACCAGCGAGAGCTGGTAATCGGGATCCAGTTCGATGACGTTGTAGCCGCCGTAGAAGGGGCCGAAGAAGCTCACCTTGAGCCGTGCTTCGTCCGGTTTGTCGACGAAGTAGGCCTTGCCCTCGGCTTCACGCCAGCTGCCATCGCTCTGCTTGCCGCGGTTGAGCACCTTGACCCCGCCGTCGTCGCGCAGGCTGTAGGTGGCGCTCACCTGCTCCAGCCCCCGCTCGAAGCTGTGGTCGAGGCGGGCAATCTCGTACCAGGTGCCGAGGTAGCGGTCGAGCTGGAAGCCGGTAACGGGGCGGATGCCGTCGGCGAGGCCGGTACAGGCCGTCAGCAGGCAAGCAGTGAGCAGGCAAAGCAGTGCACGCATGAACAATTCCTCTCTGGTTATCCCTCTATGATGCGCAGCTGACCTTCCCGAAAGCGGGAAGCCTGATCCGTCGGCGTGCTGCCGAAGAAGCGCTTGTACTCCCGGCTGAACTGGGAGTTGCTCTCGTAGCCGACCCTGGTCGCCGCGGTGCCCGCCTTGATGCCGTCGTGCAGCATCATCATCCGCGCCTTGTGGAGGCGAAACGACTTGATGTACTGCAGCGGCGAGGTGGCGGTGACCGCCTTGAAGTGGTGGTGGAAGGCGGAGACGCTCATATTCACCTCCCGCGCCAGCTCCTCCATGGTCAGGTTGTCGGCGTAACGCGACTCTATCATACGCAGCACCCGGGCAATCTGGCCCACATGGTTGTGGCGATTGGCGAGCGCCTGCAGCGCCGGGCCGCCCCCCTCGTGCAGGGCGTAGAACAGCATCTCCCGCACCGTCTGCGGTCCCAGCACCCGGGCGTGGTGGGGTTTGTCCATCAGATCGATCAGCCGCTCGGCGGCGCAGAACATGGCCTCCGACAGGGGCACCGAGTGCACGCCGCTCTTTTGCGGGGCAGGGGCGGGCAGGGCATCCCCCAGCTCCAGCAGCAACTCCTGCAGGGTCACCAGATTGATCTCGAGGGAGAAGCCGATGAGGGGTTGCTCGGGGGAGGCGAAGCACTCGCACTCGCAGGGCAGCGGCAGGGTCATCAGCAGGTAGTGGTTGGGGTCGTAGCGAAACACCTGGTCCGCCAGATAGCCCACCTTGTGCCCCTGCAGGATCACTATCATCCGCGGCTGATAGAGCACCGGGGTGCGGCCGTGGTATTCGGTGGTGTAGATGAGGCTCACCTGATCCACCGGCGAGGGGGTGATGCCGGGGGCGGTGACGTGGCGGGCCAGCTTGGCGGCGAGATCGGTGTAGCGGGTCTGCATGGGATACTCTTGGATTCTGTTTTGGCTGCTTTGTAGAAATAGGCAAAAATAAAGCAGGATGTTGCCTTGATGGTATTGGTTGTCTGGAGAAAAATGCAATCACATTTTTGCGGCCAGGCCGCCAGATACTCACAAAGGCAATGTCGATGAACAACTTTACCCTGCATACCCCGACCAAGATCCTGTTCGGCAAGGGCCAGGTCGCCCAGCTGCGTGAACAGCTGCCGCGCGATGCCCGCATCCTCATCACCTACGGTGGTGGCAGCGTGGTGCGCAGCGGTCTGCTGGCCCAGATCCGCAGCGAGCTGGCCGGCATGACCCTGTTTGAATTCGGTGGCATCGAGCCCAACCCCACCTATGAAACCCTGATGGGAGCGGTCGAGCTGGCCCGCGCCGAGCGGGTCGACTTCCTGCTGGCCGTCGGCGGCGGCTCCGTGCTCGACGGCACCAAGTTCATCGCCGCGGCCGCCCACTATGATCCGGCCCGGGATCCCTGGCACATCCTCGAGACCGTGGGCAACGAAGTGCGCTCCGCCATCCCGCTCGGCGCCGTGCTGACCCTGCCAGCCACCGGCTCCGAGATGAACATGGGCGCCGTGGTGACTCGGCGCAGCAGCGGCGACAAGGTGCACTTCTTCTCACCGTTCGTGATGCCGCGCTTCGCCGTGCTCGATCCGGTGCTCACCTACACCCTACCGGCCCGTCAGGTGGCCAACGGGGTGGTGGATGCCTTCATCCACATCCTGGAGCAGTACCTCACCTATCCGGTCAACGCCAAGGTGCAGGATCGCTTCGCCGAAGGCTTGCTGCTGACCCTGCTGGAAGAGGGCCCCAAGGCGCTGGTGGAACCGGAAAACTACGAGGTGCGCGCCAACATCATGTGGAGCGCCACCCTGGCGCTGAACGGCCTGATCGGGGCCGGCGTACCGCAGGACTGGGCGACCCACATGCTGGGCCACGAGATCACCGCCCTGCACGGCCTCGACCACGCCCAGACCCTGGCAGTGGTGCTGCCGGCCCTGCTGCAGGCCAAGCGCCAGCAGAAACACGCCAAACTGCTGCAATACGCCGAGCGAGTGTGGGATCTGCGCAGCGGCAGTGAAGCGGAGCGCATCGATGGCGCCATCGCCGCCACCCGCGACTTCTTCGAGCGGATGGGGGTCAAGACCCGGCTGCGGGATTACGGCGTGGCGGACGCAGGAATTGATACCCTGCTCGGCAAGCTGGCAGAACACGGCATGACCGCCATCGGCGAGCACGGCGATATCGACCTGGTGCAGAGCCAGCATATTTATGAGGCGGCCTGGTAAACGGGGCGCACTGGCCCGTCACCATCGAAACGATTAAATAGCAGGGGCCGGATCCGCTCATTTGGCGGGTAGCCGGCCCCTTGTCTGTTACAAAACAGTTACTTTTTTCGTTTTCGGCCCGATATCTGTGATCCGTGCGGATTTCGTAAGAACAAAAAGCGCTAAGATAGAGGGCCGGTAAAACATTTTTTTTGACTGGTTGGATCACTTTTTCCAGCGCTTTTTACTGGTATAAGTCGCTAATTTGGTTTGTTTTTTTAAATCATGGTCCGGGACGGGCTGAATTCTGTACGCGCCCCGCCGGGACTGCGGTTGTAATAAAACTCCAAAATTTGATACTAATCACCTTCGCGCCTGAAAAGCGGGGGCCTGGCCATGACAGGAGGTTGAGGTAAAGCCTACTGATTTTCATAACAAAGGGCCCGTGACCTGCACTTTGGTCATGTCTTGTTTCGCCAGAAATGCGACACTGGGCAGCGATTGTTTATTAACCATCAGGGAATAGTCATGCAGATTGGAATACCGAGAGAGAGTCTCGCCGGTGAGACCCGGGTCGCAGCGACCCCGGCCACCGTTGAGCAGCTGAAAAAGCTCGGCTTCGAGGTCGCCATCGAGGCAGGTGCCGGCCTGCTGGCCAGCTTCGATGATGCCGCCTTCGAGGCTGCCGGTGCCAACGTGGTGCCGAGCGTCTGGCAAGCCGACCTCATCTTCAAGGTCAATGCGCCGACCGATGCCGAGATCGCACAAATTAAAGATGGTGCCACCCTGGTGAGCTTCATCTGGCCTGCCCAGAACCCTGAGCTGGTCAAGAAGCTGTCCGCGCGCAACATCAATGTGATGGCGATGGACATGGTGCCGCGGATTTCCCGTGCCCAGTCCCTCGATGCCCTCTCCTCCATGGCCAACATCGGTGGTTATCGCGCCGTGGTGGAAGCCGCGCACCAGTTTGGTCGCTTCTTCACCGGCCAAATCACCGCAGCCGGCAAGGTGCCGCCCGCCAAGGTACTGGTGATCGGTGCCGGCGTAGCCGGTCTGGCCGCCATCGGTACTGCCGGTTCCCTCGGTGCCATCGTGCGTGCGTTCGATACCCGTCTGGAAGTGGCCGAGCAGATCGAGTCCATGGGTGGCGAGTTCCTCAAGCTGGACTTCGGTGGCGAGGATGGTTCCTCCTCCGACGGTTACGCCAAGGTGATGAGCGAGGAGTTCATCGCGGCTGAGATGGCGCTGTTTGCCCAGCAAGCCAAGGAAGTGGACATCATCATCACCACCGCCTTGATCCCGGGCAAGCCGGCACCCAAGCTGATCACCAAAGAGATGGTGGACAGCATGAAGCCGGGCTCGGTGATCGTGGACATGGCTGCCCAGGCTGGCGGCAACTGCGAATACACTGTGCCGGGTGAACTGCATGTCACCGGCAACGGCGTCAAGGTGATCGGTTACACCGATCTGCCGGGCCGCCTGCCTGCCCAATCCTCCCAGCTCTACGGTACCAACCTGGTCAACCTGATGAAGCTGATGTGCAAGGAGAAGGACGGCAACGTTGCCATCAACTTCGAAGACGTGGTGCAGCGCAACATGACGGTGATCCAGGCCGGTGAAGTGACCTTCCCGCCGCCCGCCATCTCGGTCTCTGCCGCCCCGCAAAAACCGGCTGCCGCCAAACCGGCTGCCAAGAAGGAAGCGGCCAAGCCCTCCAACAAGAAGTTCGTGTTCGGTGCCCTCGGCATCGCTGCCTTCGGTTGGGTTGCTGCCGTGGCGCCTGCGGCGTTCCTCTCCCACTTCACCGTATTCATCCTGGCCTGCGTGGTCGGTTACTACGTGGTGTGGAACGTTTCGCACGCCCTGCACACGCCGCTGATGTCGGTCACCAATGCCATCTCCGGCATTATCGTGGTCGGTGCCCTGCTGCAGATTGGGCAAGGGTCGACCCTGGTCACCGTATTGGCCTTCGTCGCCGTGCTGATTGCCAGTATCAACATCTTCGGTGGCTTCACCGTCACTCAGCGCATGCTGAAGATGTTCCGTAAGGATTAAGGGGGTTTAACGTGTCTCAAGGACTGGTAACAGCATCCTATATCGTTGCCGCCGTGCTCTTCATCCTCAGTCTCGCGGGACTGTCGAAGCAAGAGACGGCCAAGCATGGCAACCTGTTTGGTATTGCGGGGATGGCTATCGCCCTGCTCGCGACCGTGTTCAACCCGGAAACCAGTGGCGTGCACTGGATCATTCTGGCCATGGTGATCGGCGGTGCCATCGGCGTGCGTCTGGCGCTCAAGGTCGAGATGACCGAGATGCCCGAGCTGGTGGCCGTGCTGCACAGCTTCGTGGGTATGGCGGCCGTGCTGGTGGGCTTCAACAGCTTCATCGATCTGCACCCCTCCGCACCTGCTGAAGTGGTCGTGTCCGTCGGTTCCAACCTGGATGCGACTCTGGCAGCCGCCCGGGCGGCGTTCGAGCAGGCGGCAAGCATAGCCCAGGTCGAGCACCTCTCCGGCGCCATGCTGAATATCCACCTGGTCGAGATCTTCCTCGGCGTCTTCATCGGTGCGGTAACCTTCACCGGTTCCGTGGTGGCGTTTGGCAAGCTGCGTGGCCTCATCTCCTCCAAGCCGCTGATGCTGCCGCACCGCCACAAGCTGAACCTGCTGGCCGTGGTTGCCTCGCTGGCGCTGATGGTCTACTTCGTCAACGCGGGCGGTTCTACCTTCGCCCTGCTGGTAATGACCCTGATCGCCTTCGCTTTCGGCTGGCACCTGGTTGCCTCCATCGGTGGCGCCGACATGCCGGTGGTGGTCTCCATGCTGAACTCCTACTCAGGTTGGGCGGCGGCGGCGGCGGGCTTCATGCTCTCCAATGACCTGCTGATCGTGGTGGGTGCGCTGGTGGGTTCCTCCGGTGCGATCCTCTCTTACATCATGTGCAAGGCGATGAACCGCTCCTTCATCTCGGTGATCGCCGGTGGCTTCGGTTCCGACGGCGTGGCCTCCACGGCCGACCAGGAGATGGGCGAATACCGCGAAACCAGCGCTGAAGATGTGGCTGACCTGCTGAAGAACTCCAGCTCCGTCATCATCACCCCGGGCTACGGCATGGCGGTGGCGCAGGCTCAGTACCCGGTGGCTGAAATCACCCAGAAGCTGCGTGATCGCGGCGTCAAGGTGCGCTTCGGTATCCACCCGGTGGCAGGTCGTCTGCCAGGCCACATGAACGTGCTGCTGGCGGAAGCGAAAGTCCCGTATGACATCGTGCTGGAAATGGACGAGATCAACGAAGACTTCAGCGATACCGACACCGTATTGGTGATCGGTGCCAACGATACCGTCAACCCGGCCGCCATGGAAGATCCGGGCAGCCCCATCGCCGGCATGCCGGTGCTGGAAGTGTGGAAGGCGCAGAACGTCATCGGCTTCAAGCGCTCCATGAACACTGGTTACGCCGGTGTCCAGAACCCGCTGTTCTTCAAGGAGAACACACAGATGCTGTTTGGCGATGCCAAGGCCAGTGTCGAGGCTATCCTGAAAGCGCTGTAAGCGCCGGAGAGGACAGCAAAAAGGAGGCTTCGGCCTCCTTTTTTATTACTCACTTTTTGGTATATCCTCAGCCAATACATAGAGGAGATCACTGCATGGTGTGGCGTAAAGGATGGATCCTGCTTTGCCTCTGGTGGGGGTGGGCGGCACAGGCAAGCGAGCCACCAACCCTGACCCTGCTGACCGAGCTGTGGCCGCCCTATGTGATGCGGCTCGATGACGGCAGCCTGGGCGGTGCCGATCTGGAGCTGGCCCGCACCGTGCTCAAGCGGATGGGTTACCGGACCACGGTCAAGGTGCTGCCCTGGAAGCGGGTGCTGCAGGAGGCCAGGTTCCAGCGCGGTGATGCCATCGTCGATGCCTTCTTCGAGGAGCGCCGGCTGGAGTGGTTGCACTATCCTGATGAACCCCTCTCCCAGAGCGGGGAGGTGCTCTTCTTCCCGTTCGCCAGGCCCGTCGACTTCCAGGGGCTGACCAGCCTCAAGGGGCTGCGTATCGGTACCCAGGCCGACTACGCCTATGGCGAGGAGTTCCTCACCTCGTCCCTGTTTACCCGGGTGGCCATGACCGGAGAGAGCAACATGATCAAGCAGTTGCACCTGATGATGGCGGGACGGCTCGATGCCGTCGTGATGAACCAGATGGTGGGCCGTTACCTGCTCAAGGGGCAGGGGCTGCAGGAGCAGGTCGGCCACAGCGAAAAATTGGTGAGTGAGAGCAACCGCAATTTCCTCGCCTTCACTCACAGGCCCGGCAATGAACGGCTGGCCTATCAGTTCTCCCTCGCCCTCAAGGCGTTCAAACAGACCCCCGAATATCAATCCCTGCTGACCCGTTACGGGCTCTGACGCCTCCTGCTGCCGGCTGAACCAGGTCGGCAGCGACCTGTCGTGCGCTTGTTCACATTTTGTGGCACTTCACCGCCAGTTGGGCATAATGCCTGCGCAAAAAGCGAAGCGGCTCAAATTTATTTGAGTCCCATTGCTTTAGAGTTACCACAAGTTGATCGGATGGCCCAACGACTCAGGCGGCCCCGATCATCGGCTCGGCCCTCGACCGGCTGCAGCCGACCCGGCATCTCCCGCCATACTGGTTATATGTCGCTCCGCCACTGCGCGGTGGACAGCACAATGACAAGCCCGCATCGGGCACCGTGAACATGAGACACATCGCAATGAAAGCACAATGGACCGACTTTATTACCCTGCTCAAGCGTGAAGTGGTGCCGGCCCTTGGCTGCACCGAACCCATGTCGGTGGCGCTGGCGGCGGCCAACTGCCGCAAGCTGCTGGGGCAGGTGCCGACCCGCGTCAGCGTCTGGGTCAGCGGCAACCTGTTCAAGAACGGCATGGGGGTCGGCGTGCCGGGCACCGGCATGATAGGTCTGCCGGTGGCGGCCGCCGTCGGCATCACCGGCGGTAACCCGGATGCCGGGCTGGAGGTGCTCAAAGCCCTGACCCCGGCCCAAGTGGAAGAGGCCAAAAGCTTGTTGCCCGCCATCAAGGTGGATGTGAAGGACGTGCCGGACGTGCTCTACGCCGAGGTGCTGGCACAGGTGGAGGGGCACAGCGCCCGGGTGGTGATCTGTACCGACCATACTCGCATCATCCTGATGGAGCGTGACGGCGAGGTGCTGATGGCGCAAGACAGCGCCCCCGGCGTGCAGATCCAGGCTGCGCCTTCCAGCAAGCCAACCATGACCCTGCGCGAGATTGTCGAGTTCGCCCTGCAGGTGCCGCTGGCGGAGATCGACTTTATCCGCGCGGCGGCCACCATGAACCAGGCGCTGGCGGATGAAGGGCTGCAGGGCTATGGCCTGCGCATCGGCAAGATCCTCACCGAGCAGGTGGAGCGCAAGCTGCTCTCCGATGATCTGATGACCCTGGCCATGCGTTTGTCGTCTGCCGCCTCCGATGCGCGGATGGATGGCGCCATGCTGCCCGCCATGTCCAATTCGGGCTCCGGCAACCAGGGCATTGCCGCCACCATGCCGGTGGTGGCGGCTGCCCGCTTCCTCCAGGCGAGCGACGAGCAGCTGACCCGGGCGCTGGTGATGAGCCACCTGGTGGCCATCTACATCAAGACCTACCAGAACAAGCTGTCGGCCCTCTGTGCCGCCAGCACCGCTGCCATGGGGGCGGGGGCCGCCATCACCTGGCTGCTGGGCGGCCAGTTCGAGCAAATTAGTCACTGCATCAACAACATGATCGGCGACGTTTCCGGTATCATCTGCGACGGCGCGGGCAGCGCCTGTTCCATGAAGGTCTCTACCTCCACCTCTGCGGCAGTCAAATCGTCGCTGATGGCCATCAACAACCTGCATGTGCCCCAGAGCGAAGGCATCGTCTCCGACGATGTGGATCAGACCATCGCCAACCTGGGTCGCCTCTCCAAACAGGGGATGCTGGATACCGATATCGAGATCATCAACATCATGCGGGCCAAGCAACAAGGCAAGGCCGAGTGATGCAAGAGGGTGGCGCAGGCCACCCTCCGTTTTTCTGCCTGTTGACGCCACCCCGGCGACACCGGGGGGCGGGCCGCCACGATGCGGCACGTTTCAGGGGAGAGTGCGCACTGGGCACTCGCTCGTACACCTCGGGCCCGGCCCGATCATTTGGGGAATATCGTCATGACTCTTAGCGTTATAGGTAATCTGGCCATCCTGGTCATGTTGCTGCTGTTTCTCTATCGGTTGCAGCAAACCCACGTCAGCTTCACCCGCCGGGTCTTCTCGGGGCTGGGGCTGGGCATCCTGTTTGGCGCCGCCCTGCAGCTGCTCTACGGCGCCGGTTCCGACGTGCTGGTACAGACCGGCGACTACCTGGATATCGTCGGCAGCGGCTACGTGAAGCTGCTGCAGATGATCATCACGCCGCTCATCATGGTCTCCATCATCGGGGCCATCCTCAAGCTCAACGGCGGCACCGCACTCGGCAAGATCAGCGCCATGACCATAGGCGTGCTGATCTTCACCACCATGATTGCCGCCGGGGCGGGCATCCTGATGTCCAACCTGTTCGGCCTGACTGCCGAGGG
The DNA here is from genome assembly GCF_027707585.1 of Aeromonas sp. QDB39. Classification (NCBI taxonomy): domain Bacteria; kingdom Pseudomonadati; phylum Pseudomonadota; class Gammaproteobacteria; order Aeromonadales; family Aeromonadaceae; genus Aeromonas; species Aeromonas sp. QDB39. Next base: position 11,121 of record NZ_JAPCIV010000028.1, read on the forward strand.
GCTCACCGCTGGCGCTGCCGAGACCGCCCGTGGCGCGGCCCTGCAGACCACCCTCGGCAGTGTCGAGAGCATGTCCTTTGCCAAGATGGTGCTGGAGTTCATCCCGGCCAACCCCTTCCTCGACATGACGGGCGCGCGCAAGACTTCCACCATCGCCGTGGTGATCTTCTCCATCTTCATCGGTTTGTCAGCCACCGGTATCGCCCGCAAGAAGCCGGAGATCTTCGCGAGCTTCGGTCACTTCATGCAGGTCGCCCACGTCATCGTGATGCGGATGGTGACCCTGGTGCTGCGCCTCACCCCCTACGGTGTACTGGCGCTGATGACCAAGGTGGTGTCCGGCTCCAACTACGCCGACATCCTCAATCTGCTCAACTTCGTACTGGCCTCCTACGGCGCCATCGCCATCATGTTCGCCGTGCACCTGCTGCTGGTGGCGCTGGTGGGCATCAACCCGGCCCGCTTCCTCAAGAAGATCATGCCGGTGCTGGCCTTTGCCTTCACCTCCCGGACCAGTGCGGGTTCGATCCCGATGAACGTGCAGACCCAGACCAAGGCGCTCGGCATTCCTGAGGGGATCGCCAACTTCGCCGCCTCGTTCGGTTCCACCATCGGCCAGAACGGCTGCGCCGGCATCTATCCGGCCATGCTGGCGGTCATGATTGCGCCTACCGTGGGGGTCAACCCCATGGATCCGGGCTTCATCATGACCCTGATCGCCATCATCACCGTCAGCTCCTTCGGGGTAGCCGGCATTGGCGGCGGTGCCACCTTCGCCGCCTTGATCGTGCTCTCCGCGCTGGACTTCCCGGTGGCGCTGGCCGGTCTGCTGATCTCCATCGAGCCGCTGATCGACATGGGTCGTACTGCGCTGAACGTCTCCGGCTCCATCACCGCCGGTACCGTCACCAGCCGTCTGCTGGGGGAGACCGACATGGCGGTGTTCAACAATGAGCATGAGGTGTGTCTGGACGGCGAAGAGTCCACCATCTGATCCGTCTGTCCGGGGGAGTCGACTCTGCCCCGGCGAGCAACCAATGAAGAGAGCGGGGAGGGCATGCCCTCCCCGTTGCATGGAAAGGAGCGAGTATGAGAATCGTGATCATCGGTGGCGAAGCCGCCGGCATGAGTGCGGCGGCCAAGGCGCGCCGGTTGGCCAAAGAGGCCGAGATCGTGGTGTATGAGGCATCCGAGGTGATCTCCTTCGGCGCCTGTGGTCTGCCCTACTTCGTTGGCGACGAGTTTCAGGAGCCCGGCTACATGGCCGAGTTCACCCCGGAGCAGTTCGCCGCCAAGGGGATCGAGGTCAAGACCGGCCACCGGGTGCTGGGCCTGGATGCTGCCGCGCAGACGCTGACAGTGGAGCACAAGGGCGACACCTTCACCGATCGTTACGATCGGCTGATGATCGCCACCGGCGCCCGCGAAGTGATGCCCCCCATCCCCGGCCTGCAGCAGGAGGGGGTATTCGGCCTGCGCCGGATGGCCGACGGGCTGGCGCTGAAGGCGGCGGTACAAGACAAGAACAGTCGTCGCGCCGTGGTGATCGGTTCCGGCTTTATTGGGCTGGAAGTGGTGGAGGCGCTGGTGCATCAGGGCAAAGAAGTGCGCCTGATCGAGCTGGCGGACCGGGTCATTCCAGAGGCGTTTGACGAGGAGATCACCCAGCATATCGAGACCGAGCTGCGTGAGCAGGGAGTCTCTCTTCATCTTGGCGAGCGAGTTGAAGCGCTGCTGGGAGAGGGCCGGGTGACCGGCGTGCGTACCAGCCATGGCGAGTACGAGGCCGACATCGTGGTGGTCTGCACCGGGGTCAAACCCAATACCGAGTTCCTGGCCGATACCGGCATCGAGCGGCTCGGCAACGGCGCCATCAAGGTGGACCGGCAGGGGCGCAGCTCGCTGACCAACGTCTGGTCGGCCGGCGACTGTGCCAGCGTCTGGCACAGCGTCAAGCAGCAGCAGGTCTATGTGCCGCTCGCCACCATCGCCAACAAGTTGGGCCGCATGGTGGGTGAGAACCTGGCCGGTGCCGAGCAGGCATTCCCGGGCACTCTGGGTTCTGCCGCGCTCAAGGTGCTGGGGCTGGAGGCGGGCCGTACCGGTCTTTCCGAGCAGGAAGCCAAGGTGATGGGGATCGACTATCGCACCGTGGTGATCAAGGACAAGTGCCACACCAACTACTGCCCGGGTCAGTCCGACATTCACGTCAAGCTGGTCTATGAGGCAGGCAGCAAGCGGCTGCTGGGCGGCCAGATCCTCGGTCGCAAGGGGGCGGTACACCGCATCGACGCGTTGGCGGTGGCCATCACCATGGGGGTGACCACCGAGCAGCTCGGCATGCTGGACTTTGCCTACGCGCCGCCCTTCTCCCGCACCTGGGATGTGCTCAACGTGGCGGGCAACGTCGCCAAGTAACGCACGGCATGAAGGCGTGACTGATGTGCGCCGTCTTTCCCCATGCCGCCGGCACGGGGGTGGTAAAGGGGTATGTCGTTCATGAACGGCGCCCATAAAAAAACCGGAGCCAGGGGCTCCGGTTTTTCATTGCGTTGCTGCGCGTCAGCCGCGGCCGAGACGATTGTCCGGGTAGTTCTTGGCCAGCACTTCGCGGGCATGCTGGGCCAGGGTCGGCATCTTCAGGCTGTCGTAGGATTCAACCATGATCTCCAGCGCTTTCTCGGTTTCGGCCGTGTCGGGATAGGTCTCGACGATCAGCTTGGCGCGGTTGGCGGCGGCGATCAGCGCATCGCGCTTCACGTAGTACTCGGCCACGCTCAGGTCGTAACGGGCAAGCCGGTTCTTCAGACCGATCATGCGGGCACGGGCGTCGGCGGCATAGACGCTGTTGGGATAGTTCTGCAACAGGGTCTTGAAGTCCTGGAAGGCCTGACGGGCATAGGAGGGGTCTTTGTCGTCCCGATTGATGCCCAGGAAGTCCTGGAAGAAGTTGTAATCGCCGGCCATGTTGGTCAGACCGCGCATATAGAATACGTAGTCGATATTTTTATGCGCCGGATTGAGGCGGATAAAACGGTCGATATTGGCGATCGCCTGGGCAGTATCATCCTGCTTGTAGTAGGCGTAAATGAGGTCGAGCTGAACCTGGTTGGAGTAGGCGCCGAAAGGATAGCGTGAGTCCAAAGCTTCCAGTAACTCGATAGCATTCAGGTAGTTACCGGCATCCAGCTTGAGGCGTGCTTTCTGGTACAGGGTCTCCGGCGGTTCGTCCGGTACCTTGGGTTTGGTGCTGGAACAGCCTGTGATCAAGGTAGCGACCAAGGCGAGCGACATCAGCAGGTGAGACTTCTTTCCCATCAACAACATCCGGTCCATTTCCACGAAATTGGCAAAGTATCCGTTATGCTTGGCTAAAAGAAAAGCTAGAATACCCGGATTATTTCGAATTGATACCCCCCGCTCAAGAGACCATACATGAGCCAGCATATTGAACTGACAGGCGAATTCCAGGATCACCAATTCGGGCAGAGACTCGACCAGGCCCTGGCCGAATTGTTTCCAGACTACTCCCGCACCCGCATCAAGGAGTGGATTTTACAGGACAGAGTGACCCTGGATGGTCAGGTTGCCAATACCCCGCGCGAGAAAGTGCTGGCCGGGCAGAAGGTACATGTGGATGTCGAGCTGGCGGATGATACCCGTTGGGATGCCCAGAACATCGAGCTCAACATCGTCTATGAAGATGAACACATTCTGGTGATCGACAAGCCGGCCGGTCTGGTGGTTCACCCGGGTGCCGGCACGCCGGATGGCACCATTCTCAACGCCCTGTTGCACCGCTACCCCACCATCGCCGAGGTGCCTCGCGCCGGTATAGTGCATCGTCTGGATAAAGACACCACGGGTCTGATGGTGGTCGCCAAGACCATTCCGGCCCAGACCCATCTGGTGGAAGCGCTGCAGGCGCGCCAGATCACCCGTGAGTACGAAGCCATCGCCATCGGTCACATGACCGCAGGTGGCACCGTCGATGCCCCCATCGGCCGTCACCCGACCCAGCGCACCCACATGGCCGTGGTGCCGAATGGGCGCGAGTCCGTCACCCACTACCGGGTGCACGAGAAGTTCCGTGGGCACACCCGTCTGCGACTGCGACTGGAAACCGGTCGTACCCACCAGATCCGCGTCCACATGGCCCACATCAAGCACCCGCTGGTGGGGGATCCTGCTTACGGTGGCCGTCTGCGTCTGCTGCGCAACGCCACCCCCGAGCTGACCGAGGCCCTGCGTGGCTTCCATCGTCAGGCACTGCATGCCACCATGCTGAGGCTGGCGCACCCCATCACGGGTGAAGTGATGGAATGGCACTCCCCCACACCGCAAGACATGCTGGACCTGATGGAAGTGCTGCGAGCCGATACCCTGGCCAATCCGGACGATTTAGTCTGGAATTGATGAGCTGATGGAAGTGCTGCATACCAAGATCACCCTGGCCAATCCAGACGATCTGGTCTGGAACTGATGAAGAGGGCGGCTCTGCGACGATTCCTGCCGTAACCCGCCCTGCATGACCTGATATGGGGCCCCTTGACTGGTTGCAGCCAAGGGGCCCCATTTTATATGAAGGAAAGGAGCCACAGATGAAATGGATCGCACCCGACTGGCCGGCACCGGCCAAGGTCCGCGCCCTGTCGACCACCCGTGACGGCGGTATCAGCGAGGGGGTTTTTGCCGGCCTCAACCTGGGGGCCCACGTGGGGGACGAGCCGGCACGGGTCGAGGCCAACCGGACCCGGCTGCAGCAGGCGGCTGGGATCCCGGGCACTCTCAACTGGCTCAATCAGGTGCACGGCACTGCGGTGCATCCCGTCAGCCGCGACTATGACTGTGCGCCGGATGCGGATGCCGCCTGTGCACGTGAGGCGGGTCAGGCCTGCATCGTGATGACCGCCGACTGTCTGCCGGTGCTGTTCTGCAATCGGGCCGGCACCGTAGTGGCCGCCGCTCACGCCGGTTGGCGCGGGCTGCTGGGTGGCGTACTGGAGGCGAGCATCGCCGCCATGGGCTGCGAGCCGGACGAGATCCTGGCCTGGCTGGGTCCGGCCATCGGCCCCACTGCGTTTGAAGTGGGTGGCGAGGTGCGCGAGGCCTTTATGGCCGAGCAGGCCGAGGCGGCGGCTGCGTTCGTCCCTTCGCCCAGCGAAGGGAAATGGCTGGCGGATATCTATCAGCTGGCCTTGCTGCGCCTCGCTCGCGCCGGCATCACCGCCGTATATGGCGGCGAATACTGCACCTTCAGCGACAGTGAGCAGTTCTACTCTTATCGTCGCAACGGCCAGACCGGTCGCATGGCTTCGATAATCTGGCTGGCGCCCTGACGACGCTCCCCGCCCTGCATCTGGCAAGGGCGGGGATCCTGCCTGCTTCCCGCTTTGCAGAAAAAATAACCAGCCCTGCCCCTTGAAATAGTCCGTACGGGCCTCATCTTTCATTTCAGAAAGTTATGTTGTTTGCCGCGCAAGCGGCGTCTGCCTGTTTGAAGGGGGAGTGCAATGCGCCTCGATCGCCTGACCAGCAAATTCCAGATTGCTATTTCCGATGCCCAGTCTTTGGCACTGGGTCGTGACCACCAATTCATCGAACCCGTTCACCTGATGACCGCCCTGGTCAATCAGGATGGCGGCTCCATCCGTCCGCTGCTCACCCTGACCGGGATGGACATCAATTCTCTGCGCTCGCGCCTCGGCGAGGAGCTGGATCGCCTGCCGCGCGTCAGCGGCGTGGAAGGGGACGTGCAGCTCTCCAACGGCCTCGGCCGGCTGCTCAACGTCTGCGACAAGCTGGCTCAGCAGCGCAAGGATCAGTTCATCTCATCCGAGCTGTTCGTGCTGGCTGCCCTCGACGAGAAGGGCACGCTGGGCGAGCTGCTGCGCGCTCAGGGGCTGACCAAAGAGAAGCTCGAAGCGGCCATCGACAAGGTGCGTGGCGGCAAGAAGGTGGAAGATGCCAACGCCGAGGAGAATCGCCAGGCGCTGGAGAAATACACCATCGATCTGACCGAGCGGGCCGAGATCGGCAAACTCGACCCGGTGATCGGCCGTGATGACGAGATCCGCCGCACCATCCAGGTGCTGCAACGCCGTACCAAGAACAACCCGGTGCTGATCGGTGCCCCCGGCGTCGGCAAGACCGCCATCGTCGAAGGGCTGGCCCAGCGCATCATCAATGGCGAGGTGCCGGAGGGGCTCAAGAACAAGCGGGTGCTGTCGCTCGACATGGGGGCGCTGGTGGCCGGTGCCAAGTATCGTGGCGAGTTCGAGGAGCGGCTCAAGGCCGTGCTCAACGATCTGGCCAAGGAGGAGGGCAACGTCATCCTCTTCATCGACGAGCTGCACACCATGGTCGGCGCCGGCAAGGGTGAAGGTGCCATGGATGCGGGCAACATGCTCAAACCGGCGCTGGCCCGTGGCGACCTGCACTGTGTCGGTGCCACCACGCTGGATGAGTACCGCCAGTACATCGAGAAGGATGCCGCGCTGGAGCGCCGCTTCCAGAAGGTGCTGGTGGAGGAGCCGAGCGTGGAGGACACCATCGCCATCCTGCGTGGCCTGAAGGAGCGTTATGAACTGCATCACCACGTGCAGATCACTGATCCCGCCATCGTGGCGGCGGCCCAGCTGTCGCACCGCTATATCGCGGATCGCCAGCTGCCGGACAAGGCCATCGACCTCATCGACGAGGCGGCGGCCAGCATCCGGCTGCAGATCGACTCCAAGCCCGAGTCCCTCGACCGGCTCGAGCGGCGCATCATCCAGCTCAAGCTGGAGCAGCAGGCGCTGATGAAGGAGGACGATGACGCCAGCCGCAAGCGTCTCGAGCTGATCAATCAGGAAATCAGCGAAAAAGATCGCGAATACAACGAGCTGGATGAGGTGTGGAAGGCCGAGAAGGCCGCCCTCGCCGGCACCCAGCACATCAAGGCGGCCCTCGAGCAGGCCCGCCAGGATCTCGACGTGGCGCGCCGCGCAGGTGACCTGGGTCGCATGTCCGAGCTGCAGTACGGCCGCATTCCGGAGCTGGAGAAACAGCTGGATCTCGCCACCCAGGCCGAGATGCAGGAGACCAGCCTGCTGCGCAACCGGGTCACCGACGTGGAGATTGCCGACGTCTTGGCTCGCTGGACCGGCATTCCGGTGGCCCGCATGCTGGAAGGGGAGCGCGACAAGCTGCTGCGGATGGAAGATCAGCTGCACAGCCGGGTGATCGGTCAGGAAGAGGCGGTCGAGGCGGTTTCCAACGCCATTCGCCGCTCCCGTGCCGGGCTGTCCGATCCGAACCGCCCCATCGGCTCCTTCTTGTTCCTGGGGCCCACCGGGGTGGGCAAGACCGAGCTGTGCAAGGCGCTGGCCGAGTTCCTGTTCGATACCCAGGACGCCATGGTGCGGATCGACATGTCGGAGTTCATGGAGAAACACAGCGTGGCCCGTCTGGTGGGGGCGCCTCCGGGATACGTGGGTTACGAGGAGGGCGGTTATCTGACCGAGGCGGTACGCCGTCGCCCCTATTCGGTGATCCTGCTGGATGAAGTGGAGAAGGCACACCCGGACGTGTTCAACATCCTGCTGCAGGTGCTGGACGATGGCCGCCTGACCGATGGTCAGGGCCGTACCGTCGATTTTCGCAACTCGGTGGTGATCATGACCTCCAACCTCGGGTCGGATCTCATTCAGGAGCACCACTCCGAGAAGGACTACGACGAGATGAAGGGCATGCTGATGGAGGTGCTGACTCGCAGCTTCCGGCCGGAGTTCATCAACCGGATCGACGAGACCGTGGTGTTCCACCCGCTCGGCGAGGAGCACATCAAGTCCATCGCCCGCATCCAGCTCAAGAGCCTGATGGGTCGTCTCGAGGCCCAGGGTTACGAGGTGGAAGTGAGCGAGGCGCTGCTCGAGAAGCTGGTGCACGCCGGGTTCGATCCCGTCTACGGGGCGCGTCCCCTCAAGCGGGCGATCCAGCACAAGGTGGAGAACCCGCTGGCGCAAGCGCTGCTCTCCGGCCGTATTGTGCCGGGCAAAAAGCTGGTGCTGGGGGCCGACAGCAATGGCCTCACCATGAGCCAGTAACGGGTGTGTCGATGAAAAACGCAGGCCTCGTGCCTGCGTTTTGTTTTCAGAGGGAGCGAGATGCTGAAGTTTTCCGTGCTGGTGGATGACGACGTTCATCTGCCAGGCTGTCTGCCCGAGCGAGGGTTGGCACTGCTGCTGGAGTGTGACGGCCTCAGGGTGCTGTTTGACAGCGGCCGTGGCCGGGCGCTGCGCCACAACGCCGCCGTGATGGGGATCGATCTCGCCTCTCTCACCCATGTGGTGCTCTCTCACGGTCATTACGACCATGTGGGCGGGGTCGGCTCGCTGCCCGCCTATCCAAGACCCATCCCGCTCATCGCCTGTCCGGACGTGTTCTGCGAGCGGGGCTACTTCCTGTCGCTGCCCTTCTGGCGGCGCAACCTCTATCGCCTGTCGGGGGCGCTGGCTCGGGAGTCGCTGCCGGCCAGAGGCTTGCTTCCCCACTGCTCGTCCGAGCCGGTGTGGCTCTCGGATCGTCTGGTATTCCTCGGCAGCATTGTGCGGCGCGACCGGGCAGCGCCTTCGCTGCTCGGCTACATAGTGCGGGGTGGGCGGGTGGAGAAAGACCTCATCAGCGACGACTCGGCGCTGGCCTACAAGAGCGAGCAGGGGCTCATCGTCTTTATCGGCTGCGGTCACGCCGGGGTCGAGAACATCATCGAGTGGGCCAAGGAGGTGTGTGGCGACGAGCGGATCCACGCCGTCATCGGCGGCCTGCACCTGAAGTTTTCCGGCCCAGAGCGGGCGGTGGCGCTCGGTGCCTATCTGCAGGAAGAGGCGGTGGAGCGGTTGTTTGCGTGCCACTGCACCGGCAGCAGAAAGGCGGGGTTGCCGCGCCAGCACCAGATCGGGGCGGGTTTTGAGCACAGTTTTTCGGCGTAAAAAAAACGGCAATCCGAAGATTGCCGGGAGGAATGTAGTGAAGCGACCTGACGTGGGTTGAGCGGGTCGCAGGGGCAAGCCCCCGATTGCGAAGCGCGGCCACTGCTGGCCTCGCTTCTTACAGCCTGCCGGGGATGCGCTCGCTCAACCCCGACGGCCACCTGCCTGTTGCCATACCGGCGGCAATCGCGCCGGCATGGCTTTCATTCGTTACAACATGCCTTGCACGGCGGCTTTCATCTCGGCCGGCCAGACGCCGACCTGGACCTGACCTATGTGCTCTTTTTGCAGCAGCAGCATGGCCAGACGGGATTGGCCGATGCCGCCGCCGATGGTCTGCGGCATCCGTGCGGCCAGCAGATCCTGGTGCCAGTCGTACTGCAGGCGATCCTCATCGCCAGTGATGGCCAGCTGGCGACGCAGCGCCTCGGCGTCGACCCGGATCCCCATGGAGGAGATCTCGAAACTGTCTTGCAGCACCGGGTTCCACACCAGGATGTCACCGTTCAGACCGGCCAGACCCAGCTCGCTGTGGCTGCTCCAGTCGTCGTAGTCCGGGGCACGCACGTCGTGGCGCTCGCCGTGGGAGAGGGCACCGCCGATACCGATCAGGAACACGGCACCCAGCTCCTTGGCGATGGCACGCTCACGCCCCTTGGCATCGAGGTCCGGGTAGCGGGTCAGCAGCTCTTCGCTGTGCAGGAACTGGATCTCGGCCGGCAGGAAGGGGGTCAGCTCGTGCTCGGCGCAGACCGCGCGCTCGGTGGCCTTGATGGCGGCCCAGATGCCGCGCACGGTCTCCTGCAGGTAGGCCAGGTCACGGCGCTCACTCGGCATCACTTTCTCCCAGTCCCACTGATCCACGTAGACGGAGTGGATGGGGGTGAGGCGATCCTCGTCCGGACGCAGTGCCTTCATGTGGGTGTAGATGCCTTCGCCCGGGCCGAAACCGAAGCGACCCAGGGTCTGGCGCTTCCATTTGGCCAGTGAATGGACCACTTCGTAGCTGTGCTCCGGCAGGGTCTTCACCTTGACCTGCACTGCATTCTCGTGGCCAGAGAGGTTGTCTTGAGTGCCATCACCGACCCGGCTCAGGATGGGGGCTTGCACCTCCATCAGGCCCAGTTGTTGGGCGAGTTGGCGGGAGAACATCTCTTTGACGAAGCTGATCTGTTGCTGGCTGCGAATGTAGTGCTGTTTCATGCTGAATACCTGTCTTGAACCCGTTGGATGTGAGGATTCTTCAACAGATTGCCAACTAAATTCAATATTCGATAATAGAAATAGGCTTTGTGTATTTTTTTCTTCAAAATGCACCGGTAATTAATGATGAATCATCAAAGGGAGTGCAAAAAAGTGCCGGAAAATTATCGGATCGATAATCTCGATCAGGCCATCCTCACCGCCCTGATGGAGAATGCGCGCATTCCCTATGCCGAGCTTGCCAAACAACTGCTGGTCAGCCCGGGCACCATCCATGTGCGGGTGGAGAAGATGAAGCAGGCGGGCATCATCGAGGGAACGCGGGTGCAGGTGAACCCCAAGAAGCTGGGCTACGACGTTTGCTGCTTCATCGGCATCAATCTGAAGAGCGCCAAGGATTACCCCTCGGCGCTGGCCAAGCTGCAGGCGCTGGACGAGGTGGTGGAGGCCTACTACACCACCGGCCACTACAGCATCTTCATGAAGGTGATGACCCGCTCCATCGACGAGTTGCAGACGGTGCTGATCCACAAGATCCAGACCATCGACGAGATCCAGTCCACCGAGACGTTAATCTCGCTGCAAAACCCGATCTTGCGGGATGTGAAACCTTAAGGACTGAGGGACGCAGGAGATCCATGTCACAGGCGAAACCCTGATCTCACTGCATAGCCGATCTTGCGAGGCGTGCAGCCCTGACGGTCGGGATCAGGGCTCGATATAGGGGATGCCGTACTGGTCGTAGATGGCCTTGAGCCGGCCGTCGCGCTTCATGCGCAGCAGCTCGGCGTCGTAGGCCGCCATCAGGGCCGGGGTGGTGGCATCGGCCCTGGCCTTGGTCCAGACGGTGTAGTAAGGGCTGGCCTTGAGCGGCTTGGGCAGGTAATCGAGCTTGCCCTCCAGCCCCTCCTCCTTGATCTGGGCGAAGGCGGTGACCAGCGGCATGGGCACCACGTCGATGCGCCCGGCGATCAGCTTGCGCAGTTGCAGCTGGTTGATGGGGATCTCCTGGAAGTGATAGGCCGGGTCGGCGAGGGCGGCGGTCAGCTCCGGGGTATAGGAGAAATCCTTGGTGATGCCGATGCGCCAGGGTTTGAGGTCCGCCAGCGTGTCGTAGCGGATCTTCAGCAGGTCGGCCTTGCGCACGAAAAAGTGCCAGCTGTGGCGCAGGTGGGCCTGCTGGGGGTAGAGCAGATAGCGCTCCCGCTCCGGCTTGTAGGAGTGGGTCATCACCAGGTCGTAGACCCCGGTTTCGGCGTTGCGGGTCAGCCGGGCGCCGGAGTCGGTCAGCTCGATGCGGATGGGAATGCGCAGCTTGCCGAAGATGGTGCTGACCACGTCCACGTCCAGACCATGGGGAACGCCCTGCGCATCCAGAAACTTCAGCGGCGGCTCCAGGGTGCCACCGATGATCAACTCTTTGGCCTGCAGCCAGAGGGGGAACAACAGGCAGAGCAGAATGAATCTTCGCAAACCACATCTCCTGCACGGAATAGGGAATCGCTCGCGGGCATAATTCAAGTATATTGGCCCCTACCTGCAACAGAGGCGACCGCCGATGGCAAACCCTGAAATAGAAAGCGAGCTGGACGGCATCGACAGAGTGTCGGTCTGCCTCTATCGCCTTGGCTTGAGTCTGGCAGCCTTGCTGCTGCTGTGTCGAGGGGCAAGTCTGCTGCTCGGGCAGGATTTTTTGGCGCCGGCGAGCTGGCTGGTGGCGCTGGCCGTGGCCAGCGGGGTATGCGGGTTATGCTTGCATGTCTATGACAAGCGCATTCGCTTTGTGCTGCAGGGGCTGGGCTGGGGCGCCCTGCTGCTCAGTGCGAGCGGGGCGCCGGATGTGCTGGTGCTGGGAGCGGCGTTGGCCACCCTGGCGGGGCTGGCCTTCAAGGAGCAGTTCTGCTTCGCCATTCCGGGGATCAGGGCGGTCCCTCTGTTGCTGCCCCTGTTGTGGCTGCTGGAGCTGGCCGGCATCGGCTGGGCCGCCGCCCTGGTGGCGCTGGTGTGCGGGTTGCTGCTCTGCCTGCTCTCCTTGGCCAAGTGGCGCATGCCGCTGCACTTCGATATCGGCGACAAGGGGCGCTACCAGATCTAGGTGGGCAGGCAGCCCTTCATCTGGGTGTTGAGGGCCTGCATGACCTGCCGGCGGCTGATGATGCCGACGACCCGGTTCCCCTCCAGCACCGGATAGACCTTGGGTCTGGCCTCGGTCATCTGGCGGGCCAGATCCAGTATGCTGTCATCCGGGCTGACCGAGAGCGGTGTCCGGCTCATCAGATCCTCGACCCGGGTGCGGGTATCGCAGTGATAGCTGCCGGTGAGCAGGCTCGGGATGCAATCCTGCTCGGAGAGAAAACCGATCAACCGCTGCTGCGGGTCCAGCACCGGCAGGCCGCTGAGGCCTGAGTCATGCAGCCGATCCAGCGCCTCGGCCAGGCCGAGCTGCGGGGTGAGGGAGTGGGTCGAACGGCTCATGTGATCGCGGATCTGTAACATGGAAGTGGCTCCGTTAAGGTGGTAATGGCGCCACTATGCCCGCCGGGTGGCGGCCACGGCCAATGGCTTGTGCCGTGGGGATCGATAGGTATCCCCCGGCCGGACAATCAAGGAGAGGGTATGCGTGCATTGGTGACGGGGTGTGGCCGCCGGCTTGGTTTCTATCTGTGCGAACAGCTGGTGGCGGCGGGTTGGCAGGTGACGGGCAGCTATCGCAGCGAACGACCCGAGCTGGCGCGGCTGCGGGCGCTGGGGGTCGAGCTGGTGCAGGCGGATTTCGCGCGCGAGGAGGAGGTCGGCAAGCTGATCGAGGCGCTGGCGGTCCATCAGGATCTGGCGCTGGTGATCCACAACGCCTCGGCGTTTGAGCCGCAGGCGGCGGATCCGGCGGCGCAGCTGGCCCAGTTTGATCAGTTCTACCGGGTGCACATGGCGGCCCCCTTCCAGCTGAACCGGGCGCTGGCGCCCCAGCTGGCGCGCAACGCCAATGCCGGCATCATTCACATCACCGACATCTACATCCACGCGCCGGCACCCCAGTTCGCCAGCTATGTGGCCACCAAGGCGGGGGCCCACTCGCTGGCCATGAGCTTTGCCCGCGAGCTGGCACCCGCCGTCCGGGTCAATACCATAGAGCCGGGCCCCATTCTGTTTCTCGACGAGCATGGCGATGCGTGGCGCCAGCAGGTGCTGGCGAAGACGCCGCTGGCGCGGGAAGGGGGGCTGGCGCCCATCTGGCAGGCGGTTCAGCTGTTGATGCAGAACGACTACATGACCGGGGCCAGCATCCGGGTGGATGGCGGCCGCGGTCTGGCCGTCATCTAGGGTCAGCGCAGGAGTGCGGCGGGGGTCGCTATCTCCTGTTGCAGGGCGATGGGGGCGAGACCGACCTGGCGCTCCTCGATCACCTTGCCTGCCATCAAGCGGGTATGCAGCGGCAGGGTCACCTTGCGATCATGCACCTGGCCACGGCCATAGAGCTCCGCCAGCAGCTCGTCGAGATAGGCATCGACCCGGGCGGTGGAGAAGTCATCGCTCTGGCTGCTGGCCAGGATGTCGATGTCCAGCGGCCGGTCCAGCACCTTGCAGCGCGGATCGCTGCGATCCCGGCCGTGGGCCAGCTCCATGGCGACGAAGTGTGCCTTGAGCTGGTGCGGAGCCAGCTCGCTCTCGGCGACGAACAGGCAGTTGAGGAAATCATGGCTGGAGTGCATCCCGACCGGCTTGGTCTGGATCACCGAGCTCAGCTGCAGGCGGCCAAAGTGCACGAGCAGCTCGCCGACCGCCTGACTGACGTGCTGATGGGGGTCAAGATTCGATCCAATGCTACACAGATAGAACATGTCACCGGTCCTTGGATGGGGCTCATCTGAAATTCATACACAGCTCACGGTTATCGGGTTAACTATGCATTAACATCGGTTTGTCTGTTGTGATCAGGCTCTATCATCTTGGCAAGAAAGGAGGTTTGCATGAGCGTGGAACTGAAATGGGCACTGCTGACCGCATCTGGCGCATTGGCCATGATCCTGACTATCTGTGTGGCATCCGTCGGTCTGGCGTAATGCCCAAGCTGCAGCATGAACCGGCCCTCTGGCCGGTTTTGCTTTTTGGGGGAGTGCAGATATGCTGACCCACCCCTGCTGAATTGAGATAGTCCAAGATGACCAAGGTACGCCCACGCTCCCTGCTGCAAGTGGTATTGATGGGGTTTGTTCTGGTGTTGATGCCTTTGGGCGGCATGATCTGGCACGACAGCCAGTCCCTCGAACACCTCAGCCAGTTGACCAGCGACGAGCTGGAACGGGCAGTGCGCGACACCCGTCGAGCGACGCTGCTGACCACCCAAGCCATTGATCTTGAACGTACTCTTCGTCGCTATGCGGTGCTGGGAGATGAGCGCATCCTGGCCAGTTATCAGCAGCAGCTGGCGAGTTATCGCAGCCTGCTGGCCGCTCACCAGAGTTCCATCCCGGATGCCGAGGCTTACACGGGTCTCGAGCAGGCGCTCGCCTGGCTCGACAGCCTGCAGGATCTCGCCCGCGCCAAGGCCGAGTCAAACAGCCCCAAATTTGATGAATTTAATCAGGTTAATCAGCAGCTTGAGATTATCACCCGCAGCCAGGTAGACGAGCATGTCAGCCGGGTGCGGGCGACCATCGCCGCCCTGATGACGGAGATCTGGTGGGTCAGCGGTTTCGTGGCGGTGCTCAGCCTGCTGCTGGTGCTGCTGTTTACCTATCTGATCATCCACCCGGTGCGTCAGATTGAGTCGCGGATCTTGAGTCTGGGGGCCGGCGTGGAACCGGACAAACGCCCGGTGGACGGGCCGGCCGAACTGGTATTGCTGGGGGAGCGGATCGTCTGGTTGCACGATAAATTGAAGGAGCTGGAGCAGCAGAAATACCAGTTCCTGCGCCACGTTTCCCACGAGCTGAAGACCCCGCTGGCGGTGCTGCGGGAAGGGGCGGATCTGCTCTCCGAGCAGCTTGTAGGGCCGCTCACCCCGGATCAGCAGGAGATTTGCCAGATGCTGGAGGAGAACAGCCGCCGGCTGCAGACCCTGATCGAACGGCTGCTCGACTTCAACCGGCTCAGCCAGCAGGAGGTGTTCACCCTGACCCCGGTGGCGCTGGCGCCCCTGCTGTCAGAATTGTCTGCAGAGTACCGGCTGGCGCTGGAATCCAAACAAATCAGTGTACACTTGCCGACCGATCCGATCACCCTGCAGGCCGAGCCATATCGCTTGCGGCTGATCCTCGATAATCTGTTCTCCAATGCGGTCAGCTACGGCGCCAGCGGCGGGCAGATCTGGATCCGCGCTGGGCAGGATGGCAACGGCAGCTGGCTGGAGGTGGCCAACGAAGGGCCCGCGATTCCGCTGGCTGAGCGGGAGCGGATCTTCGAGCCCTTCGAGCAGGGCAGTATTGTGCGCCAGGGGCTGCTGAAAGGCTCAGGCATGGGGCTCTCCATCGCCCGGGAATCGGCGATGAGCCTTGGCGGCGAGTTGGTATTGGTTGAAGATGAACAGGCGGATGTCTGTTTCCGGTTGACGTTGAAGTGAAGCCCAAGATGAAACAATGTGTTGTTCCGGTATTGATGATGAGCCTGCTCACAGGCTGTTCCCTGCTGCCAGCGCGTGACCCGGCGGCGTCGCCGGATCTCGCCCTCGCCAAACGGATGGAGTTTGCCAACAAGGAGATGCAGGTGCGCCTGCAATACTCGGACTGGCTGCTGGCCAGCCATGCCCAGCAGCGGGCCCAGGAGCGCCAGCGTCTCAAGGGGGCGACCGATATCGAGAGCCGGGTCAGTCTGGCCATGGTCAACACCCACCCCTCCGAGTCGGTGGCCAGCCGGCGGGCCGGTCTGGACAAGCTCAAGAGCCTGCTGCCGGAGCTCGGGCTGGATGCCCAGGCCTTCTTGCGCAGCTGGATCGCCCTCGGCGAGGAGCTGCTGGCCCGCGACAGCCGGCGCGACGATCAGAGTCAGGAGGTGCAGCGTCTGCGCCGCCAGATCGAGCAACTCTCCGCCATCGATGATCAACTCAATCAGCGCAAGCTGAACGGCAATGGCGAGGCGCTGAAATGAGTCGCATCCTGCTGGTCGATGACGATGCCAGCCTGCTCAAGCTGATGAGCATGCGCCTGCGCAGCCAGGGCTATGAGGTGGATACCGCCGACAGCGCCGAAGGGGCGCTGGACCGGCTGCGCCAGCAACGGGCCGATCTGGTGCTGAGCGATCTGCGCATGGCCGGCATGGACGGGCTGGCGCTGTTCGAGCGGATCCAGTCCCAGTGGCTGGGGCTGCCGGTCATCATCATGACCGCCCATGGCACCATTCCCGATGCCATTCAGGCCACCCGCTCCGGGGTGTTCAGTTTTCTCACCAAGCCCATCGACAAGGATGAGCTGTTCGCCACCATAGAACACGCGTTGAGCCTGACGCGCCCAAAGCAGCGACAGGATTGGCAGTCGCTGATCCTGACCCGCAACCCGCAGATGGAGCAGTTGCTGATCCAGGCTGGCAGCATCGCCGCCATGGAAGTGCCCGTGCTGATCATGGGCCCTTCCGGTTCCGGCAAGGGCGTCATGACCCAGGCGCTGCACCAGGCCAGCAGCCGGCGTGACAAGCCGCTGCATGTCATCAACTGTGCCGCCCTGCCGTGGGCGGCGCTGGATCTGCAGCTGTTCGGTGAGGATGGCCAGTCCGGCCTGTTTGAACAGGCCAAGGGAGCGACCCTGTTTCTCGACGAGATAGGGGACCTGTCGGAATCGCTGCAGGCCAAGCTGCTGCAGGTGTTGCAGGAGTACGGCCAGGGCACGCCCGAGGTGCGGGTCATCAGCTCCAGCCATCAGGACCTGGTGGCGGCGATGGAGGAGGGGCGCTTTCGGGAAGATCTCTTCTATCGGCTCAACGTGGCCAACATCACCTTGCCCCCCTTGAGCGCCCGCAGTGAAGACATTCCGCTGCTGGCCAGGCAGGCGCTGGATGATTATCGCAGCCGCCACGGCGACTGCGCTGCCCTCGGCTTCTCGCCGGAGGCGCTGGCCCTGCTGGCGGCGGCGGGTTGGCCCGGCAACGTGCGCCAGCTCTGCAGCGTGGTGGAGCAGCTGGCCAGCCTCTGCTGCAGTCCGGTGATCGGTGCCGCCATGGTGGAGTCTGCCCTGAGTGGCGGCATCCCCTCCTTCAACGAGGCGCGGGCCGAGTTCGAAAAGGAGTATCTGATCCGGCTGCTGCGCACCACCGAGGGCAATGTGACCCTGGCGGCCAACATGGCGGGCAGAAACCGCACCGATTTCTACAAGCTGTTGAATCGGCACGGCATCGAAGCCGCGAACTTCAAGTCGAAGGGATAAATGACAGAGGGGCGGCCCGTCGATGACGGACCGCCCCTCTGGTTTCAGACCGGATCGGTCACATCGCCAGGATCAGGCCGGGTCGGTGACGCCCGCGGTGGCCTGGGTTTTCTGGGTTTTATGGGAGAGCCAGAGGCCGCTCGCCTTCATCAGGTAGCCAAACAGCGCACCAATTACCAGCGACGGCAGGATCAGCCGCCACTCCCCCGCCGCACCGAAGGTGGCGCAGCAACCGGCGAAGGTGCCGGGAATGTAGCCGAGCCACTGCTGCTTGGCCTGCACGCACATCAGGGTGGCCACCACCCCGGTCATCAGGTAGCCCGCCACGCCGGCGCCCCACCAGGCGTCGCCATGGATCAGCAGCAGGGCCCACAGCATGCCGCTGGCATTGCACAGCAGGGTCTGCAGCAGCGCCTTGTAGCCGCCGCTGGAGGCAAAATAGCTGGTGCAGCCGAGGAAGCCGACCCAGGAGATGAGGCCGAGGGTAACGGCGACCCAGCCCCAGACGGCGGAGAGGATCCCGGTCGTGATGGCGATGGCGATCAATGGGCTCATGGCGTGACTCTTCAGTAGTGAAATTCGGAAAAAAGGGAGCCTACCCCGCACAAGAGGGGCGGCAAGCAGGGGCGGGATTGTGTGTGATCTCCATCACTCATTTCAACTCAGGAATACGCTTGCGCTCGCGAAAATATTTCATGGTGAGGCGCTGGCCCCTGCTCCATAGTTAGAGGCCCTGTCCTGCTCATGGAGTGAGTCTGATGGTGCCAAATGTGATCGTTCCCCTGCTGGTGTTCGTAGTGCTGTTTCTGGTCGGAACCATGGCCAAGGCACTGCCCCTCTATCAATTCATGTAATTTTCCGTGAAATAAAACTCGGCCGGGGCGGGTCTTATGATTGTTACCCTCATCGCCCCGGGAGTTTTTCCATGTTGCTCAAGCGCCGCTCTGCCCACCACCTCACCGAACAGGATGTCACGCCGGAAGCCGTCTATCAGGATCGCCGTCTGATCCTGAAAGGGCTGGGGCTCGGCGCCGCCACCCTGGCGTTTCCGACCCAGGCCGGAGTGCTCGATCTCTTCTCTGGCGACAAGCCGGCGCCGGTCGCTACCCGGGCGCTCAACATCCACGCCGCTACCCGGCCGGAGGGGGTGATCCTCACGCCGGAGGAGAAGGCCACCACCCACAACAACTTCTACGAGCTCGGCACCGACAAGGGGGATCCGGCCCGCAACGGCCACTACCTCAAGCCCGAGCCCTGGACCCTGAAGGTGGAAGGGGAGGTGGCCAAGCCGTTTACCCTGGACGTGTGGGATCTCATCAACAAGAGCACGCTGGAGGAGCGCATCTACCGGCTGCGCTGCGTGGAGGCCTGGTCCATGGTGCTGCCCTGGAGCGGCATCGCGCTGGCGGATCTGATCCACCGGGCCGAGCCTACCAGCCGCGCCAAGTTCGTGGCGTTCGAGACTCTCTATGATCCGGAGCAACTGCCGGGACAGGCGTCGCGCTCCCTCGGTGGCGGCATCGACTACCCCTATGTCGAGGGGCTGCGCATCGACGAGGCGATGCACCCGCTCTCCTTCCTGGCGATGGGGCTCTACGGCAAGGCGCTGCCGGCCCAGAACGGTGCGCCGATCCGGCTGGTGGTGCCTTGGAAGTACGGCTTCAAGAGCATCAAGAGCATCGTCGCCATCCGGCTGGTGGAGGAGATGCCGCCCACCACCTGGAACCTGCTGGCCCCCAACGAATACGGCTTCTACGCCAACGTCAATCCGGCGGTGGATCACCCGCGCTGGAGTCAGGCCAGCGAGCGCTTCATCGGTGAGGGGGGCATCTTCGGGGCCAAGCGTCAGCCGACCCTGCCATTCAATGGCTATGCCGATGAGGTGGCGTCCCTCTATCAGGGCATGGATCTGCGCAAGTGGTATTGAGACGAGAGGAGCTGACACCATGACTCTGCGACTGACGGCGCGTCACATCACCCTGCTGCGGGCGCTGGTACACCTCGCCTCGCTGGGGTTTCTGCTCTGGCTGCTGGTGGCCGTGCCCGGCGGCCTGCTGGGAGGGGATCCGGTGCAGGGGCTGACCCACTATCTGGGCAAGGGGGCGCTCAACCTGCTGCTGCTCACCCTGCTGGTGTCGCCGCTGGCCAAACGCTGGCGGCAGGGGCAGCTCATCAAGCTGCGCCGCCCGCTCGGGCTCTGGTGCGCCGCGTGGGCCGGTCTGCATTTCATGGTCTGGCTGGGGCTGGATCTGCAGTTCGACTGGGGGCTGATTGGCGGCGAGCTGGTCAAACGCAGCTATATAGTGGTGGGGATGGTGGCGCTGCTGTTGCTGCTGGCGCTCAGCCTCACCTCGATCCCGGCCCTGCTGCGGCGCATGGGGCCGGCCTGGCAGAAGCTGCACAACTGGATCTACGCGGTGGCCCTGCTGGTGCCGGTGCACTACTGGTGGTCGCTCAAGAGCGGCTGGCAGGAGCCGCTAATCTATCTGCTGCTGGCCTGCGCCCTGCTGGTGCCGCGCCGCGACAAGCTGCTGCGTCCCTGGCGCCGGCTTCGGCCGCAGAAACTGAGGGAGGCATGAGGCCGGCTGTGCGCCGTCCCGACAACCCGCAATAAAAAAGAGGCCTAGTCGGCCTCTTTTTTGATGTCACCCGTATGGGCGTCCACCTGGAGTCGTACCCGTTGTCCCTGGGCATCCAGGGTTTCCACCTCGAATTTGTCCCCTTCCAGCTCCACTTCCCGAATGTCGTGATACCCTTGGGCCACCAGCAGTTTGACCAGCCCGGCCATGTCGAGACGGCTCTCGGCCGCCCAGCCGAGGGTGGAGAAGAGGCAAAGGATCAGCAGGAAACTGCGTCGGATCATATTCATTCCGGATTCATGGCTGGCAGACTATAAACGGCATTATGTTAGGTTTTGGGAGATGAATCATCCATGAATAGAGCCCTGTCTCTGCTTGGGTTGCTGCTGCCGGCACTGGCACAGGCGGCCACGCCGAACGAGGCCTTGCTGCAGCAGGCGGTCAGCGAGGGACGGGTGCGCCCCTTTCATGAGGTGATGGAGGTGGCTTCCCGCCTGCCGGTACGGGTGCTGCGGGTCGATCTGGGGGAGGAGGACGGCATCTGGCTGTACGAACTCAAGCTGATCGACAGCGAGAACAGCGTCATCAAGGTGGGCTATCGGGCCGACAACCTGGAGATGGTGTGGCTCAAGGGTCATCATCTGGAGCGGCTGTTCGAACCGCGTCCGCCCCCGGAAGAGGAGTGATGGAGTGAGTCCGCGAACGCACCGCCATCCGGTTCGTTCCCCAACCGCCGCCGGTACCGGCACAACCCTGCTTTGGATACCCATTTATGCGAATTCTGATAGTTGAAGATGAGAAGACCCTGGCGGGCCAGCTGGCGGAGCAGCTGCGCCTGTCCGGTTTCGTGACCGACCTCTGCCACGACGGCAACGAGGCCGGTTTTCTCGGCGAGACCGAGCCCTACGATGCCATCATTCTGGATCTCGGTCTGCCGGGCCGCGACGGCCTGAGCGTGCTGAAGGAGTGGCGCAGCAAGGGGATCGACACCCCGGTACTGGTGCTGACCGCCCGTGGCCAGCTGCACGAGAAGATCGAGGGGCTCAACGCCGGGGCCGACGACTACCTCACCAAGCCGTTCCAGGTGGCCGAGCTGGTGGCCCGGGTCCATGCCCTGGTGCGGCGGGCGGCGGGCAACGCCAGCTCGATCCTGGAGATCGGCGGGGTGCGGCTCGACATGGCGGCGTCCCAGGTGTGGTACGAAGGCACCCCCATCAAGCTGACCGCCCACGAGTTCCGGGTGCTCGGTTATCTGATGCAGCACAGGGGCAAGGTGGTGTCGCGCAGCGAGCTGATCGACCACATCTACGCCCAGGATTTCGACCGCGACTCCAACACGGTGGAAGTGTTCATCGGCCGGATCCGCAAGAAGACCCACTCCGATCTCATCGAGACGGTGCGCGGTCTCGGCTACCGGATCAACGAATGAGCCGGCTCTTGATGCCCTCTTGTACCGGAGCGGCTGAATGAGGCTGGTGCGTACCCTGCGGGGGCGGTTGGTGGTCATCGCCATGGTCTGGTGCGGCCTGTTCCTGTTCGCCACCGGCTTCAGCCTGCAGACCATGATGCGCAACTACTGGCAGGAGGCTGAGGCCGACGGCTTGCGCCTGCAGCTCTACGATCTGCTCTCCCGCCTCGAGATCCAGCCGGATGGTCTGCCGGTGGTCACCGAACCCATGGCCGACCCCCGCTTTCGCCAGCCCTACTCCGGTTACTACTGGCAGCTGGAGTTGGGGGAGAGCGTGGTCAGCCGCTCCCGCTCCCTGTGGGATGTGCACCTCGACGTGCACGGCCTGAAGTCGGCCTTCGGCGATCCGGATCTCTTCGTCGGCAAGGGGCCCAACAAGGAGCCGCTGTTGATCATGACCCGCACCGTGCTGCTGCCCGGTTCGGATCGGGTGTTCACCCTGGTGATGGCCAAGGACAGCAGCGCCCTGACTCAGACCCTGAAGAAGACCCGCATCAGCCTGTTCCTCGGCCTCGGCTTTGCCGCGACCGGGCTGGTGCTCGGCTTCATGTTCCAGATCGTCTACGGCCTGCGGCCGCTGCACCTGTTGCGCCGCGAATTGAGCCGGGTCCATCAGGGACATCAGGAGGGGTTCAGGCTGCGCTATCCGCTGGAGATCCAGCCGCTGGTGGAGGACATCAACCGGCTGCTGCACCACTATGGCGAGCTGCTGCAGCGGGCCCGCTCCCACACCGGCAACCTGGCCCACGCCCTCAAGACGCCGCTCAGCATCATGCGCAACCAGGTGGCCCAGCTGCCGCCGGAGGATCAGGCCGCCCTCGGCGAGCAGCTCGATCAGATCCAGCGCCACATCGACTACCACCTCGGCAAGGCGCGAGTGACCGGTGCCGCCAAGATCCTTGGGGTGTCGACCCCGGTGCGGGCGCGGGTGGAGTACATCTGCCGCGCCTTCTCCCGCCTCTATCCGGGCCGGGAAGTGGACCTGCAGGTGCCGGCCACCCTGGCGGTCGGGGTGGAGGAGCAGGACTTCGACGAGATGGTGGGCAACCTGCTGGAAAATGCCTTCAAGTGGTCGGCCGGCCGGCTGCGCATCTCCAGCGCCGAGCTGGGGGGCTGGATCACCCTGCGCATCGAGGATGACGGCCCCGGCATGAGCGAGGATCAGATCGCCAAGGCGGTGCTGCGCGGGGTGCGCCTCGACGAGAAGGTGCCGGGTTCTGGGCTGGGTCTCAACATCGTCTCCGATCTGGCGGAAGCCTACCGCGGCAGCCTCATCATGGGGCGCGCCGAGCTCGGCGGGCTGGCAGCTTCTCTCTCGCTGCCCAAGGTGGCAAGAGTGGAGAGCTAGGCATAAGATATGGCACCTGTTTTAGCCTGAGGAAGAGAACCATGACCGATGATCCATGGGCACTGTGTCACCTCGACGATTCGTTCGATGCCTCCGTGCTGGGCACCAAGGGGGCCCAGATCCAGTGGTTTGAGGATCGCGACAGCCTGATTGCCTTCCTGCTGGAAGATTTCGTCGACCTGCTGGCCGACGTGGGCGAGCTGGATGAGGATCAGACCGAGCGGGCGCGTGAGCGCTTCACCCTGCTGGTGGAGCAGAGCTTCGACGATCGCGGCCTGATGGACGCCATCAACGATCTCGCCTCCGGCCTGCGCCGCATCGCCTGGCTGGGGCCGCTCTCCGAGCTGGCCGAGCTGAGCGATGACTTCGCCTCCGGCCTGCGCCGCTACTTCTGGAGCCAGTACGACGGGGATGAAGATGACCCGGATGCCTGGGTGCCGGAAGAACTCTGGCCTCAGCTGGTGGAGTGTGCGGAAGAGTACATGGTGGAAGGTGACTTCTGATTCAGAGTCCTTGTCCGCGCTCTGGCTGCAAAGCGGGTGGAGTATCCGGAAGAGTAGATGGTTGAGGGTGACTTCTGAGTCACACCACAAACCGAGATAAGAAAACGGCGCCTTGATGGCGCCGTTTTTGTTGCTCAGTCCTCTGCTCAGGCGTTGGCCGGCACCGCGTGGGCGGTGTTGACCGGGGCCGGGCCCTGGTACTTCTCGATCTGCAGCTGGGCCATGTGGCCGCAGTTGCCCTGCGCCAGGCTGGAGGTGCCCTCGTCGAAGGTGAGGCAGTTGACGTTGCCGTTCTTGCACAGGCTCCCCGCCTCGCCCGGTTTGGCCGGATCGAACCAGGCCCCTTCGCACACCCGCACCACCCCGGGGCGGATGTCGGTCGAGAGCAGGGCTCCCACCAGGATCTGGCCGCGGTCGTTGAAGGCCCGCACCAGATCGCCATCCTGGATGCCGCGTACCTTGGCGTCGTCCGGGTGGATCAGGATCGCCTCGCGATCGGCGACGGCGAACTTGTCCCGCAGCGGGGTGTTGTCGAGCTGGGAGTGCAGCCGCTGGGTCGGGTGGGAGGTGTTGAGCGACAGCGGATAGCGGGTCGCCTCCTTGCTCTTGATCCACTCCTTGGGCTCATACCACTTGGGATGGCCGGCGCAGTCGGCATAACCCATGCCGGCCACCGTGCTGGAGAAGATCTCGATCTTGCCGGACGGGGTCCCGAGCGGGTTGAGCAGCGGGTTCTCGCGAAAATCGGCGTGACGGATCCACTGGCGGTTCGCCTCGGGCACCGGGAAGCGGATGTAGTTGTTGGACTCCCAGAACATGTTGAACGGCGGCAGCGCCACCCGGGCGCCGCGGGCCTGGGCGGCCATGCCGTCGTACATCTGCTTGAGCCACAGCATCTCGTCCTTGCCTTCGGTGTACTGCTCCTGCAGGCCCAGCTTGGCGGCCACGTCGCGGAAGATGTCGAAGTCGTTGCGCGCCTCGAACTGGGGCGGCACGCACTGGTGCATCGGGAACACGTAGCGCTGGGAGTAGTCGCCGCCCATCTCCAGATCGTTGCGCTCGTAGCTGGTGGTGGCCGGCAGCACGATGTCGGCGTGCTTGGCGGTGGCGGTCCAGTAGGGCTCGTGCACGATCACGGTCTGCGGCTTGCGCCAGGCCTTGACCAGGTTGTTGGTGTCCTGGTGGTGGTGGAAGGGGTTGCCGCCCGCCACGTAGACCAGCTTGATGTCCGGGTAGGTCACCTTGCGGCCGTTGAAGTCGATGGTCTTGCCGGGGTTGGCCAGACAGTCTGCGATGCGGGCCACCGGGATCGGCGCCGGCCCGTTCTTTGGCGCATTGCCGGCGGAGATGCCCGCCAGGATGCCGCCCTTGGCGGTGGGGCTGCCACCGGAAGAGTAGTGGTAGCTGAAGCCGTAACCGCCGCCCGGCAGGCCGATCTGGCCCAGCATGGCGGCCAGGGTGACCAGCATCCAGTTGGGCTGTTCGCCGTGTTGCTGCCGCTGCATGCCCCAGCCCGCCATGATCATGGTGCGCTTGGACGCCATGTCGAGGGCCAGCTGGCGGATCACCTTGGCATCGACGCCGCAGATGGTGCTCGCCCACTCGGCGCTCTTCGGCTGGCCGTCTTCCTGGCCGAGCAGATAAGCGAGGAACTTGTCGAAGCCGGTGGTGTAGCGGTCGAGGAAGGCCTGATCGTGCTTCTGCTCGCTGTAGAGGGTGTGGGCTACCCCCAGCATCATGGCCACGTCGGTGTAGGCGTTCGGCGCAATCCACTCGGCCCCCGCTAGCTTGGCGGTTTCGTTGTAGACCGGGTCGATGCTGATGATGCGGGTGCCCTTCTCCTTGAGCGCCTTGAAACCGGCCTGACCCTCGTGATCCGGCATGTTCCAGCTGTTCTTCAGGGTGACCTGGGCGTTGACCCCCCACAGCACCACCAGTTCGGCGTGCTCGATGACGTTGGGCCAGGCAGTCTGCTGCTCATACACCTCGATGGAGCCCATCACGTGGGACATGATCACCTGGGCGGCACCGGCGGAGTAGTCGCCGGCATAACCGGTGAAGCCGCCCGCCAGGTTCATCAGGCGGTGCAGCAGGGTGCGGCTGTTGTGGAACATGCCGACGCTCTTCCAGCCGTAGGAACCGGCGTGGATCGCCTGCGGGCCGAAGTCGCTCTGTACCCGGCCTATCTCGCCAGCCACCAGGGCGATGGCCTTCTCCCAGCTCACTCGCACCCACTCGTCGGCACCGCGCAGTTCGGGCTTGGCCCCCGGGCCCTGTTCCAGCCAGCTCTTGCGCACCATGGGGTACTTGATGCGGTTCTTGGCGTGGACCTGGAACGGCGCCATGTCGATGAGATCGTTGGGGGCCGGATCATCGGCCACCGGCTGGACCCGTACCATGCGGCCCTCTTCGACGATGGCCTCGAAAGCCCCCCAGTGGGCGCCGGTCAGGATGCCTTTCTGGGCGGGCACCAGGGTCGGGAACTGTTCAAGCGCCGTGCTGATGGCCTGGGCCAGCGCGCTTTTCGGGAAGACGCCGGCCAGCAGCGGCAGGGCGGCGCAGGCGCCCAGCCCCTTGAGCAGGCTGCGGCGGGAGAGATTGGTTTGCTTATCGGTAAAAAAAGTCATGACGATTTCCTCTGTGCCAGCCTTAGTGCGCCGCGTTCATGTCACTGGCATGTTTCTGGACGTATTGGGTCAACATGCGTGCCTGTTCCGGGGTCAGGGAGGTGCGTGATTCCATCCCCTTGATGACGCCGATCCACTGGTTGGCGTTGAAGTGATCCAGTGCGGTGAGGCCGTGGCAGCCGGTACAGTTGTTGGACATCAGGGTGGAGGCGTACTGCCACAGCTTGCCCTGATCGCCGATGAGCTGGCTCTGATCCACCCAGGCGGTCAGGCTGACCTGATGCCAGGTGAGGTTGGTGGCGCTGTCGGTTTCGCTCTTGCCGGTGGTGAGCTGCGCCTTGGCCTTGTCGCCGAGCAGGGTGCTCAGGATGCGCTTGCCGGGGGCGGCGTAGAACACCTCGCTCACCCCGTCCTGCTGCCAGCCGTCGATGCGCACCTGGGCGCGGCCGTTGTCGTTGGCCAGCACTTCCACCTGGGTGGAGGGCATCAGGGTGCCTTCGTCGGTCTTGGCGCCGGCATCCAGATAGAGCGGGGTGGTGGCGATGGCGTAACGGGTGGTGACGCTGGCCGGGGTCTGGGCGGCGGCTTGCGCCAGCTCGCTGGCACCGGCGGCGGCCAGGCCGCTCATGTCGGGCATGATGTGGGCGACGCCGCGGTGGCAGTCGATGCAGGTCTGGCCCTCCTTGATGGCGACCGGGTGCTCGGCACGGGCGTTGGGGCGCTGGGCCAGGATGTCCATGGCTGCGTAGCTGTGGCAGCTGCGGCAGGTGGCGGAGTCGTTGGCCTTCAGCTCGTCCCACACCGACTGTGCCATGCGCAGCTTGTGAGCCTCGTATTTCTCAGGCGTGTCGAGGGTGCCGATCGCCTCGTGATAGATATCTTTCACGGCGCGGATCTTGGTCCACAGATAGGAGGTGGGATCACCCGGAATGTGGCAGTCGGCGCACTCGGCACGGATGCCCTTCACGTTCTGGAAGTGGACGCTGCCCTGATACTCGGCCAGCGGGGTCTGCATGGAGTGACAGGAGACGCAGAACTCGGTGGAGCTGGTCTTGTGCATGACGGTCACCGTGACCCCCAGCGCTGCAACGCCTAGGAGGGCTCCGAGCAGCAGTAGCCAGAACCAGGTTTTTCTCAACAATTTTCCAAGCATGACGGCGTTTTCCTACGATCAAATATTACCAATATAGTAGTATCCACGGAGAGGTAGTTGATTGACCTCTATCATGATTTATATTTTGTATTGTTATTTTAAATGCATTTATTATTTTGTAATTTATCATTTAATTGAATTTAATTTAACTTCCTGCGATTTTACCGTCTTTTTTGTCCTCGTTTGAATCATGGTCAGCTTGGGCCTGCCATCCACCACCCGGCGGTGCTGTGCACCCGCCCGCCACTCCCTCTCATCGCTCCTGCCTCGGCAAGGGCCTGTCGCCTCGCGCCTGCGGAGGGCTTGGGCTTTGCCCGGGGCCCGTTATATACTGTTCACATATACAGTATTCAGGTGTTTGCCATGCGACTCTTCATCGCCGAGAAGCCCAGTTTGGGACGTGCCATTGCCGACGTGCTGCCCAAGCCCCACAAGAAGGGGGACGGTTTTATCGAAACCGCACAGGGGGATGTGGTGACCTGGTGCATCGGCCATCTGCTGGAGCAGGCCGAGCCCGATGCCTATGACGCCGCCTACAAGCAGTGGCGCATGGAGTCGCTGCCCATCGTCCCGGCCCAGTGGCAGCTGGTGGCCAAGCCGAAGACCAAGACCCAGCTCACCGTCATCAAGCGGCTGATCAAACAGGCCGACTGCGTGGTCAACGCCGGTGACCCGGACCGGGAGGGGCAGCTGCTGGTGGACGAGGTGATCGATTTCCTCGGCTACGGCAAAACCAGGCCGGTGCTGCGTTGTCTCATCAGCGATCTCAACCCGCCGGCGGTGCGCCGTGCCCTCGACAAGCTCAGAGACAACAAGGAGTTCGTGCCGCTGGCGGTGTCGGCGCTGGCCCGCAGCCGGGCCGACTGGCTCTACGGCATCAACATGACCCGGGCCTATACCCTGCTTGGCCGCAAGGGGGGTTGCAGCGAGCTGCTGTCGGTCGGCCGGGTGCAGACGCCGCTGCTGGGGCTGGTGGTACGGCGGGATCTCGAGATAGAAGCCTTCGTGCCCAAGCCCTTCTTTGAGGTGCTGGCCCATCTACAGACCGAAGGTAACGAGCGTTTCAGCGCCAAGTGGTTGCCCTCCGAGGCCTGTCTGCCCTGGCAGGACGAGGAGGGGCGAGTGCTCAACCGGGCGCTGGCCGCCAAGGTGGTGGAGCGGATCCAGGGCCAGCCCGCACTGGTGGAAGAGGTGGAGGAGCAGGCCCGCAAGCAGGCGGCGCCGCTGCCCTACAACCTCTCCAGTCTGCAGATCGATGCCGCCAAGCGGTTCGGCATGGACGCCAAGCGGGTGCTGGACATCTGCCAGGGGCTCTACGAGCGCCACAAGCTGATTACCTACCCGCGATCCGACAGCCGTCATCTGCCGAGCGATCACTTCAACCGGGCCGGCCAGGTGCGGGAGGCCATCGCCAGCACGGCGCCGGCGCTGGCCAAGGCGGTGAGCGAGGCGGACGGCAAGATCCGCAGCAAGGCGTGGAACGACAGCAAGGTGGATGCCCACCACGCCATCATCCCCACCGAGAAGCAGGGCAACCCGGCCACGCTGGGGGCTGACGAGGCGAGGCTTTACGGCCTGATTGCCCGTCAGTACCTGCTGCAGTTCTACCCGCCGTTCGAGTACAACGACAGCAAGGTGCTGCTGCGCATCGCCGGCGGCCTGTTCCAGGCCAAGGCGCGGCGGATCCTCAAGGCGGGCTGGAAGGCGCTGCTCGGGGTGGAGGAAGATGATGAAGAGGAGGCGGGGACCCTGCCGGCCCTGCGCAAGGGCGAGCAACTGCTGTGCGAGCGGGGGGAGCTGCAGGAGAAGATGACCCAGCCGCCCAAGTCATTCACCGATGCCACCCTGCTGGCGGCCATGACCGGCATCGCCCGCTACGTGCAGGATCCCGAGATCCGCAAGACCCTGCGCGAGACTGACGGCCTCGGCACCGAGGCGACCCGGGCGGGCATCATCGATCTGCTGTTCAAGCGCCGCTTTCTGGTGCGCCAGGGCAAGAGCATCAAGGCGACTCCGACCGGGCGGGCTCTCATTCAGGCGCTGCCTGCCACGGCGACCACCCCTGACATGACGGCGCTGTGGGAGCAGCATCTCGGCCGGATTGCCGAGCGGCAGACGAGCTATCAGCAATTCATGGGGCCGCTGACCGAGCAGTTGAACGGCCTGATCGACGGCGCCAGACAGGATTCGGGGGCCGGCTTCAGCGCCCTGCCCAAGGCGGCGCCCGGAGCCGACAAGCGCCGCTTCACCAAGCGCAAGAGTCCGGCTGCTGGTGGCGCTGCGCCTCGCAAGAGTTCAGGCAGAAGTGCAGGCAGGAGCACGGGCAAGCGAACGACCAAAGGCCAGGCGGCCTGACCATTGGGTGTCGGCAAGAAAAAAAGAGAGGGGCATGATGGCCCCTCTCTTTTTGTCGGCTTGTCGGCGTAACGACCAACGGTCATCAGCCGGTGTAGACGGCTTCTTCCGGATACTTGATGCGGGTCTCGCTCGGGCGGGCCAGCATGAAGGCCAGGGTCAGAGGACCGAGACGGCCGCAGATCATCACCAGCACCAGGATCAGCTTGCCCGGTTCACTCAGACCGGCGGTGATGCCGGTGGAGAGCCCCACGGTGGCAAACGCCGAAATGGTCTCGAACATGATCTTGTCGAAGGATTGCTGCTCGGTGAGCATCAGCAGGAACATGGCCAGCATCAGCACCATGGTGCTGACGATGATGATGGCCAGCGATCGGGTCACTATCTGGGGTGACAGGGTGCGGCCGAAGGCGGTGACATGGGGGCGCTTGGTCAGAAACGCCTTGGTCGCCAGCAGCACTACCGCGAAGGTGGTCACCTTGATACCACCACCGGTGGAGGTGGCGCCGGCCCCGACAAACATCAGCATCATCATGAACAGCAGGGAGGCGGGCACCATCTGGCCGATGTCGATGGAGTTGAAGCCGGCGGTACGGGCGCTGGTGGACTGGAAAAAGGCCGCCAGCCACTGACCGCCGAAGGAGGCCTTGCCGAGGGTGCCCGGGTTGTTGTGCTCCAGCAGCCAGAACATCAGGGTACCCAGCAGCAGCAGGGCCGGTGTCATGATCAGCATCAGCTTGCTGTGCAGCTTGAGCTTGCGCCAGCGGCGGTTGCGTACCAGGTCGACGATGACGGTGAAGCCGATCCCCCCCAGAATGATCAGCGCGGCTATGGTCAGGCTGATGATGGGGTCGTCTCTATAGTCGATGAGATTGTTGGCGAACAGCGAGAAGCCGGCGTTGTTGAAGGCCGAGACCGCGTGGAAGAAGCTGACGTAGAGGCCGCGCTCCCAGCCGAGCTCGGGTACCCAGCGGATGGCCATCAGGCCGGTGCCGATGAGCTGGGCGATGAAGGCGAACAGCACGATCCGCTTCACCAGCTGGATGATGTTGACCGACCCCTCCTGACCCAGTGCCTCCTTGGCCAGCACCTGCTGGCGCAGACCGACCCGCTTGCTGAACATGGCGATCAGCAGCAGGGTCATGGTCATCTGGCCGAGGCCGCCAATCTCCATCAGCATCAACAGAAAGATCTGCCCCTGCAGGGTGAAGGCGGTGCCGGTATCCACCACTCCGAGCCCGGTCACGCTGATGGCCGAGGTTGCGGTGAACAGGGCGTTGATGAAGCTCACTTCGCCGTTGTGGCTGGAGGGCTGCACCAGAAACAGGGTGCCGACCAGCAGGATGATCAGGAAGCTGCCGAGGATCAGCTTGGCTTCGCTCCAGCGCGACTCGTCGTCCCGGTGCAGGGCGAAGGCGTAGTTGCTACGCCAGCGGGTCATAGGGTTTCCAGCCAGTGGTCGATGGCGTGCTTGTTGCCCGCCAGGATCAGGATGTCACCCAGTTGCAGCTCCATCTTGCCGGTCAGCACGTTGTGCAGCACCTGGCCGCGCTTGATGGCCAGCAGTTGCAGTTCGGTCTGTTGCAGCAGATGCAGATCGGCGAGGGTGCGGCCATTTTGCGGCAAACCGATGACGAACTCGGTCAGCACCATGTCGTGGCCCAGCTCCAGATAGTCGAACAGCCGGTTGTCCAGCATGCTCTGGGCGACCCGGCGGCCCATGTCCCACTCCGGGTTGATCACCTTGTCGGCCCCCACCTTCTGCAGGATCTTGGCGTGGAACTTGTCGCGCGCCTTGACCCACACCTTCTTCACGCCGGCTTCCTTGAGGACGA
The DNA here is from genome assembly GCF_027707585.1 of Aeromonas sp. QDB39. NCBI lineage: Bacteria > Pseudomonadati > Pseudomonadota > Gammaproteobacteria > Aeromonadales > Aeromonadaceae > Aeromonas > Aeromonas sp. QDB39. The sequence continues at coordinate 42,516 of NZ_JAPCIV010000028.1, forward strand.
GGGTGGTGAGGATGCTGGTCTCGAGGTTGTCACCGATGGCAACGAAGACGATGTCGAAGTCGGCCAGCCCCAGCTCGGCCACCGTGGCCTCGTCGGTGGCATCGGCGACGATCACGTGGTTGCAGAGGGTGGCTATCTGACGGGTCTTGCTCTCGTCGATGTCTATCGCCAGCACCTCGGCATCCTGCCGTTGCAGCTCTTCACACAGGGCGCTGCCAAACAGTCCCAGGCCGATCACGGCAAATTGGTTGTTCATGAGTACTTCCTCAAGCGTCGGAGCCGGATACTCTACTCCTGCGGCATGAGTCCGAAAAGGGGGGCGGATTTTTCGTCCGGCGGCAATATAAGGTAGACTGCCCGCTTGCCATTGTCGGGACACGCAGATGAAACTCACCCCTTACGCCTCCTTGTTGACGCTCAACACCCTCGCCCTCGATGCCCGCTGCCGCTGGCTGGCCGAAGTGGAACGGATCGACGATCTGCTGCAACTGGTAGCCAACCCCGAGCTGGCCGGCCAGCCGCGGCTGGTGCTGGGCGGTGGCAGCAACGTGCTGTTTTGCGATGACTTCGCCGGTGTCGTAGTGCTCAACCGGCTCAAGGGGATAACGCTGCACGACGAGGGGGATCACTGGTTGCTGCACGTGGCGGCCGGCGAGAACTGGCATGAGCTGGTGTGCCATAGCCTGCAGCAGGGCTGGTTCGGGCTCGAGAACCTGGCGCTGATCCCGGGCACGGTCGGGGCCGCCCCGGTGCAGAATATCGGCGCCTACGGGGTCGAGCTGGCCAGCGTCTGCGCCTATGTGGAGGCGTTCAACTGGCAGAGCGGCCAGCTGGAGCGCATCGAGGCGGCCGCCTGCGGATTTGGCTATCGCGACAGCATCTTCAAGCACGCCTGTCAGGACAGCCACTTCATCACCGCCGTCGGGCTGCGCCTCGCCAAGGCCTGGCAGCCGGTGGCGGGTTATGGCCCACTGGCCGCGCTCGGTGAGCAGCCCACGGCGCAGGCCATCTTCGATACCGTCTGCGCCACCCGCATGGCCAAGCTGCCGGATCCGGCCGTGCTCGGCAATGCCGGCAGCTTCTTCAAGAACCCCGTGGTGACGGCGGCGCAGGCCGACCGGCTCAAGCAGCAATATCCTCACATGCCCTGTTACCCGACCGCTGACGGGCAGGCCAAGCTGGCCGCGGGCTGGCTCATCGATCAGTGCGGCCTCAAGGGGTTTGCCATCGGCCGCGCTGCCGTGCATCAGGAGCAGGCCCTGGTGCTGGTCAACCTGGGCGGTGCCAGCGCCATGGAGCTGATCGCCCTGGCGGCTCACGTACGCGACAGCGTGGAGCAGAAGTTCGGCGTGCTGCTGGAACACGAGGTGCGTTTCATGGGGCGCAGCGGTGAAACTTGGCTCGACGAGGTGCTCTCATGACCCTGACCCCCATCAGACAGACCCTGATCACCCTGCTCAGCGACGGCCAGTTTCACTCCGGTGAACAGCTGGGTGAGCAGCTCGGCATCAGCCGGGCGGCGGTCAGCAAGCACATGGCCGCGCTCAAGGAGCTGGGGCTGGACTTGTTCAGCCTGACCGGCAAGGGTTATCGGCTGGCGGTGCCGATGGCGCTCTATGACGAGGCGCAGTTGCAGGCGTTGGCACCCATGGCGCCGGTACACTGCTTTCCGGTCATCGACTCCACCAACCAGTACCTGCTGGAGCGGGTCAACCAGCTGAGCTCCGGCGAGAGCTGTCTGGCCGAGTGCCAGACCGCCGGTCGTGGCCGGCGCGGCAAGCCCTGGGTCTCCCCCTTCGGGTGCCAGCTGATCCTCAGCATGTACTGGCGGCTCGAGCAGGGTATGGCCGCTGCCATGGGACTGAGTCTGGCGGTCGGCGTGGCCGTGGTGCAGGCGCTGGAATCCCTCGGTTATCCGGGGGTGGAGCTGAAATGGCCGAATGACCTCTACTATCAGGGCCGCAAACTGGCGGGCATTCTGGTGGAGATGAGCGGCAGTGCCGGAGCCAGCTGCCATCTGGTGATCGGGGTCGGCCTCAATCTGGCGATGCCGAGCCGGGAGGGAGAGCGGATCGATCAGGCCTGGTCCGAACTGCGCCACATCCAGCCGGAACTGGTAGACCGCAATCTGCTGGCCGGCCGGGTGCTCGATCACCTGCAGCAGGCCATGCTCACCTTCGAACAGAGTGGTCTCGCCAGTTTCGTGGCGGACTGGAACCGGCTCGATCACTTCGCCGGCCGGCCGGTGCGGCTGCTGATGGGCGAGCAGGAGATCCGCGGCGTGGCGCGCGGCATCGATGATCGCGGCGCCCTGCGGCTGGAGACCGCAGAGGGGATCAAGTTCTACCTGGGCGGCGAGATCTCCCTGCGCCGGGGCGACTGAAGGCAGTGGCGATCGTCATGAATAGAAGAGGGGGCCTGCGGGCCCCCTCTTCATTGTGATTCGTGTTGGTAGCCGCTACTTGCGCAGTTTGATCTGCTCGATGGCGTGCTCGTTGCCCTTGGTCAGGATCAGGTTGGCCCGTTCCCGGGTCGGCAGTATGTTCTCTTTCAAATTCAGATAGTTGATATCTTGCCAGATGTTGTTGGCGATCTTGGTCGCTTCGCTCTCCGCCAGTTTGGCGTAGTGGTGGAAATAGGAGTCCGGATCCGAGAAGGCACCGCTGCGAAACTTGAGGAAGCGCTCGATATACCAGGTGCGTAGCAGTTCGGCCTCGGCATCCACATAGATGGAGAAGTCGACGAAATCGGAGACGAAGACCCGGTGAGGCTCCTGCGGGTAATCCATGCCGCTCTGCAGTACATTGAGCCCTTCGAGGATCAGGATGTCCGGCTGCTCCACCACCTTCTTCTCGTCAGGGATGATGTCGTAGATAAGGTGGGAGTAGACAGGCGCTTCGACCTTTTCGTGGCCGGCGCGGATGTTGGCGACAAATTCCACCAGATGACGGATGTCGTAGGATTCCGGGAAGCCCTTGCGGCGCATCAAGCCGCGCTCTTCCAGCACCTTGTTGGGATAGAGAAAGCCGTCGGTGGTGACCAGCTCCACCCGCGGGTGTTCCGGCCAGCGCTCCAGCAATGCCTGCATGATGCGCGCCGTGGTGCTCTTGCCCCCCGCCACGCTGCCGGCGATGCTGATGATGTAGGTACCCTTGCCGCGGGACTGACCGAGAAACTGTTCCAGTACCCGGCTGCGGCGCTGCTTGGCCTTGACGTAGAGGTTGAGCAGGCGGGAGAGGGGCAGGTAGATCTCTTCCACCTCCTGCAATGACACCTTTTCATTGATCCCGCGCAGGGTCTGCAGATCGTGCTCGGTCAGGGTCAAAGGGACCGAGTCGCGCAATAACGCCCATTGTTCGCGGGTGAATTGCAGATAGGGGTTATGCTCTGTCGTCATGGTGTCATCACTGTTTCTTGGGCAGGGCGACCATACACCAAGGGGTGGGGAGCGACAAGAGAAGCGACGGTTTCGAGCGGAGAGTGAGTCCTTTTTTGCCTGGTTCCCGGCAATAATGCACATTTTGCAAGGCGCAATGGTTGCATCCCCAAAATGCTTACCATAAAATGCGCGACGCTTAGATGTCTGTCGTCTATTTGCTCGGCAAAAGCGATAAAACAACGGGTGCAAGCAGAATTACCGTTGTGGCATTTATGCAACTGGAGGGGTTCCCGAGCGGCCAAAGGGATCAGACTGTAAATCTGACGGCTCTGCCTTCGAAGGTTCGAATCCTTCTCCCTCCACCATATTTCTCTGCGGTTTGAGTTCTTTGGGTTAGAGAAATGCGGGCATCGTATAATGGCTATTACCTCAGCCTTCCAAGCTGATGATGCGGGTTCGATTCCCGCTGCCCGCTCCAAGATGCTGATACGGCTCAGGCGATAGCAGAGCCACACCTTAGGGTGAGTTCGGCAATCGAACCTGCCTGTCAGCACCAGCCTCTCTTCCCCACCAGATTCAAATCCATCATATAAACTGTTCTGTGGTTAGCTTGCCACCGCGTACTCAGCGTTAGTTTAGAGGGACGATCATGTCTAAAGAAAAATTTGAGCGTAATAAACCGCACGTTAACGTGGGTACCATCGGCCACGTTGACCACGGTAAAACCACCCTGACTGCCGCTATCACCAACGTGCTGGCCAAGCACTTCGGTGGTAAGGCTTTCGCCTTCGACCAGATCGACAAGGCACCGGAAGAGCGTGAGCGTGGTATCACCATCAACACCTCCCACGTAGAATACGACACCGCTACCCGCCACTACGCACACGTAGACTGCCCGGGTCACGCCGACTACGTTAAAAACATGATCACCGGTGCTGCCCAGATGGACGGCGCGATCCTGGTAGTAGCAGCGACTGACGGCCCGATGCCGCAGACTCGTGAGCACATCCTGCTGGGTCGTCAGGTAGGCGTTCCGTACATCATCGTGTTCATGAACAAGTGTGACATGGTAGATGACGAAGAGCTGCTGGAACTGGTCGAGATGGAAGTTCGCGAACTGCTGTCCGAGTACGACTTCCCGGGTGATGACCTGCCGGTAGTCCGTGGTTCCGCACTGAAAGCGCTGGAAGGCGAAGCTCAGTGGGAAGAGAAGATCCTGGAACTGGCTGGCCACCTGGACACCTACATTCCGGAGCCGGAGCGTGCCATCGACCTGCCGTTCCTGATGCCTATCGAAGACGTATTCTCCATCGCTGGCCGTGGTACCGTAGTAACCGGTCGTGTAGAGCGCGGTATCGTCAAAGTTGGTGAAGAAGTGGAAATCGTGGGTATCAAAGATACCACCAAGACCACCTGTACCGGCGTTGAAATGTTCCGCAAACTGCTGGACGAAGGTCGTGCAGGCGAGAACATCGGTGCACTGCTGCGTGGCGTGAAGCGTGAAGACGTAGAGCGTGGTCAGGTACTGGCCAAGCCGGGCACCATCAAGCCGCACACCAAGTTTGAATCTGAAGTGTACGTACTGTCCAAAGAAGAAGGTGGTCGTCATACCCCGTTCTTCAAAGGCTACCGTCCGCAGTTCTACTTCCGTACAACCGACGTGACCGGTACCATCGAACTGCCGGAAGGCGTAGAGATGGTAATGCCGGGCGACAACATCAAGATGGTTGTTACCCTGATTGCGCCGATCGCGATGGACGACGGCCTGCGTTTCGCCATCCGTGAAGGTGGCCGTACCGTAGGTGCTGGTGTTGTAGCTAAAGTTATCGCTTAATCTTTGGCTTACATAAATAAAGCAAAGCCCCTATAATAGGGGCTTTCTTATGCAGGGGCGTAGTTCGAATTGGTAGAACAGCGGTCTCCAAAACCGATGGTTGCGGGTTCGAGTCCTGCCGCCCCTGCCATATACCTCGTCTCGTACGGGGCTTTTGTGTCTTTGGTTACGTCAGATACAGGTGGGTTGTATGAGTGTTAGTTCTGAGAGCCAGGGCGGAAGCAAGGATACCCTGCTTTGGGGCCTGGTTTTCATTATCCTGGCGGCCGCTGTAGTGGGTAATTACCTGCTCAACGATGTCGTCGCTGCCGTCCGCGCCCTGGGTGTGGTCGTTGTCATTGCTGCTGCCGGTGCAGTAGCCCTGCAAACCACCAAGGGAAAGGCGACACTGGCATTTGCCCGTGAGTCTCGCCTGGAAGTCCGCAAGGTCGTATGGCCGACCCGCCAGGAAGCCATTCAGACAACCCTGATTGTGCTGGCGGTGACTGCCGTGATGGGGCTGTTGCTGTTCATTCTGGACGGTGCCTTGGTCTGGTTGGTCAACCTGATTACCGGTGTGTAAGGATAAGCCATGACTGAACAACGTGAACAACGTATGAGATGGTATGTGGTGCAGGCGTTTTCCGGCTATGAAGGCCGTGTTGCCAAATCCCTGCGTGAACATATCAAGATGCATGGCATGGAAGACATGTTCGGTGAAGTGCTGGTCCCGACCGAAGAAGTGGTCGAGATGCGCGCTGGCCAGAAGCGCAAGAGTGAGCGCAAGTTTTTCCCGGGCTACGTCCTGGTTCAGATGATCATGGATGAGACCACATGGCACCTGGTACGCAACGTACCGCGCGTCATGGGCTTCATTGGTGGCACCTCTGATCGTCCTGCTCCTATCTCTGATAAAGAAGCGGATGCCATCCTCAATCGTCTGCAAGATGCCCACGACAAGCCGCGTCCGAAAACCCTGTTTGAACCGGGTGAAATGGTGCGGGTTGCCGATGGTCCGTTCGCCGACTTCAACGGTACCGTTGAAGAGGTGGACTACGAAAAGAGCCGCGTGAAGGTCTCCGTTTTGATCTTCGGTCGTTCTACGCCGGTAGAGCTGGATTTTGGTCAGGTCGAAAAGGGCTGATTAAACTCTGTTCGTTAACGGTTGTCAGGGGCTGCGAATGTCATTATAATTCGCTGCCCCTTTATTAGTTGGGGAGCCGTTTGCAGGAGCATGTCTCCGAGGCGTTAGAACCCATTTCTGAGGTATTTTTGTAATGGCTAAGAAAGTCACAGCTTATATCAAGCTGCAAGTTAAGGCTGGCAGTGCTAACCCCAGCCCTCCCGTTGGTCCTGCTCTGGGTCAGCACGGTGTGAACATCATGGAATTCTGTAAGGCGTTCAACGCCCGTACAGAAAAGCTGGAAAAAGGCTCACCGACTCCGGTCGTGATCACCGTTTACAGTGACCGTTCCTTCACCTTCGAAACCAAGACTCCGCCCGCTTCCTTCCTGCTGAAGAAAGCTGCTGGTATCCAGTCTGGTTCTGCCAAGCCGAACAAAGACAAGGTTGGTAAGGTGACTGTGGCTCAGCTGCAAGAAATCGCCAAGACCAAAGAGCCGGATATGACCGGTGCCGATCTGGATGCAAAAGTACGTTGCATCGCCGGCTCCGCTCGTTCCATGGGCCTGGTAGTGGAGGATTAAGACAATGGCAAAACTTTCCAAGCGTATGCGCGTTATTCGCGAAAAAGTTGACGGTACCAAAGAGTACTCCATCAACGAAGCCATTGCCCTGCTGAAAGAACTGGCTACTGCCAAGTTCGTTGAAAGCGTTGACGTTGCCGTTAACCTGGGTATCGATGCTCGTAAATCCGACCAAAACGTACGTGGTGCAACTGTACTGCCGCACGGTACCGGTCGTGAAGTACGCGTAGCCGTATTCACCCAAGGTGCCAACGCCGAAGCTGCCAAAGCTGCCGGTGCTGAACTGGTTGGTATGGACGAGCTGGCCGATCTGGTCAAGAAAGGCGAGATGAACTTCGACGTAGTTATCGCATCCCCGGATGCCATGCGCGTTGTTGGTCAGCTGGGTCAAATCCTGGGTCCGCGCGGTCTGATGCCGAACCCGAAAGTTGGTACTGTAACTCCTAACGTTGCCGAAGCCGTCAAGAACGCCAAGGCTGGTCAGGTTCGTTACCGTAATGACAAGAACGGTATCATTCACACCACTCTGGGCAAGGTTTCTTTCAACGAAGTTCAGCTGAAAGAAAACTTGGAAGCTCTGCTGGTTGCCCTGAAAAAGGCCAAGCCGTCTTCCGCCAAGGGTGTATTCATCAAGAAAGTCAGCATCTCCACCACCATGGGTGCCGGTGTTGCCGTAGACCAAGCTTCTCTGGAAGCTCAGGCCTAATTGATGGATTTTACAAGGCGCAAAATTTAATCTATAATTTTGCGCCTTGATTGGTTGGGGGTTTCGACCTCCGTCCAAGACCGCAGGTGGCTGCAAGGCCTTAATCCTTCCTGCGTAGACGGTACCGGAAACCCAGCGAGAAAGATTTCTTTCTCTTCTGGAATCCTGCTACCGCATCGTTCCCCTCTGTTGTAAAGGTAGGGGGGATGTGTCAGTACTGGGTCAAACTAGACCCGGATTCAATCCAGGAGTTAAGCCAATGGCATTGGGACTCGAAGACAAAAAGGCAATTGTTGCTGAAGTCAACGAAGCTGCCAAAGGCGCTCTTTCTGCAGTTGTAGCCGATTCTCGCGGCGTGACTGTAGAGAAGATGACCAGCCTGCGTAAATCTGCTCGTGAAGCCGGTGTGTACATGCGCGTTGTGCGTAACACCCTGCTGCGTCGCGCAGTTGAAGGTACCGAATTCGGTTGCCTGAACGACGTATTGTCTGGTCCTACCTTGATTGCTTTCTCTAACGAACACCCGGGCGCTGCCGCTCGTCTGTTCAAAGAGTTTGCCAAAGCGAACCAAAAGTTCGAAATCAAGGCTGGCGCTTTTAACGGTGAGTTTATCGCCGCAGCACAAATTGATCGTCTGGCCACGCTGCCGACCTACGACGAAGCAATTGCGAAGTTGATGGCTACCATGAAGGAAGCCTCTGCTGGCAAGCTGGTTCGTACCATCGCTGCTGTGCGTGATCAGAAGCAAGCTGCTGCTTGATTCTCGCCTATTTAGGCTGTTTGAGTTTATTCAACATCAGGAATTTTTGTCATGTCTATCACTAAAGACCAAATTATCGAAGCCGTTGCTTCCATGTCCGTAATGGAAGTTGTTGAGCTGATCGAAGCTATGGAAGAGAAGTTCGGTGTTTCTGCCGCTGTTGCTGTTGCTGCCGGTCCGGCCGCTGAAGCAGTAGAAGAGAAGACCGAGTTCGACGTAGTTCTGACTGCTGCCGGTGCCAACAAAGTTGCTGTCATCAAAGCCGTTCGTGGCGCCACCGGTCTGGGCCTGAAAGAAGCCAAAGACCTGGTAGAAGCTGCTCCGGCTAACCTGAAAGAAGCCGTCTCCAAAGACGAAGCTGAAGCTCTGAAGAAAGAGCTGGAAGCTGCCGGTGCTTCTGTTGAGATCAAATAATCTGCATTTATGTAGATTAGCCTGATAAAACAGGCTAGGGCTGGTGAATTTTTGTTCACCAGCCTTTTTGCGCTGTAGACTGAGAGCATTTCACACCGTTTACGACTCTCGGTGCACCAGCAATCCGGACTGTTTTCATTCGTCCGGGCCAACACAAAACGGTGTTGAGACAGAGCTGTCCCGTGGGACAGAGTGGGTCACTTATCAGCGAGCTGAGGAACCCTATGGTTTACTCTTATACCGAAAAAAAACGCATTCGTAAGGACTTCGGTAAGCGAGACCAGGTACTGGACACGCCTTATCTGTTGTCCATTCAGCTGGACTCCTTCAAGCAGTTCATCGAGGCTGACCCGGAAGGTGAATATGGCCTAGAGGCCGCTTTCCGTAGCGTTTTCCCGATCACCAGTTACTCCGGTAGTGCTGAGCTTCAGTATGTCAGCTATCGCCTGGGTGAGCCGGTATTTGACGTAAAAGAATGCCAGATCCGTGGAGTGACCTACTCCGCGCCGCTGCGTGTCAAGCTTCGTATGGTTCTGTACGACCGTGAAGCAGCTGCCGGCACCGTCAAAGACATCAAGGAACAAGAAGTATACATGGGCGAAATTCCGCTCATGACCGAGAACGGCACCTTTGTTATCAACGGTACCGAGCGGGTAATCGTCTCCCAGCTGCATCGTAGCCCGGGCGTCTTCTTCGACCACGATAAAGGCAAAACACATTCATCCGGTAAGGTGCTGTATAACGCGCGCGTTATTCCCTACCGTGGCTCCTGGCTGGACTTCGAGTTCGATGCGAAAGACAACCTGTTTGTCCGTATCGACCGTCGTCGTAAACTGCCGGCATCCATTATTCTGCGTGCCCTGGATTTCAGTTCCGAACAGATTCTGGCCACCTTCTTCGAAACCATCGGTTTCGAAGTCAAAGATGGCAAGTTGATGATGGATCTGGTGCCGGAGCGCCTGCGTGGTGAAACTGCGACCTTTGACATCGTGGCCAATGGCGCCGTGGTGGTTGAGACCGGTCGTCGAGTGACTGCGCGTCACATCCGTCAGTTGGAAAAAGATTCCGTTACCCAGATTGAGGTACCGGTTGAGTATGTTGTTGGCAAGGTTGCTGCCAAGGACTACGCACATCCGCAAACTGGCGAGATGGTAGTGACTGCCAACCAGGCGCTGAGCCTGGAAGCGGTAGCCAACCTCTCCCAAGCCGGCTTCAAGCACTTCGAGGTTCTGTTCACCAATGAACTGGATCACGGTGCCTACATGTCCGAGACCCTGCGTATCGACTCCAGCTCCAGCCGCCTGGAAGCACTGGTCGAAATCTATCGCATGATGCGTCCGGGTGAGCCGCCGACTCGCGAAGCCGCAGAACAGCTGTTCGAGAACCTGTTCTTCTCTTCCGAGCGTTACGACCTGTCTACCGTAGGTCGGATGAAGTTCAACCGCCGTCTGGCCCGTGAAGACGAGACCGGCGTGGGTACTTTGACCAAAGACGACATCGTCGATGTGATGAAGCGCCTGATCGACATCCGTAACGGCAATGACGAGGTGGATGATATCGACCACCTGGGTAACCGTCGTATCCGTTCTGTCGGTGAAATGGCTGAAAACCAGTTCCGCGTCGGTCTGGTGCGTGTCGAGCGTGCGGTCAAGGAGCGTCTCTCCCTGGGCGACCTGGACACCCTGATGCCGCAGGATCTGATCAACGCCAAGCCGATCTCCGCCGCAGTCAAAGAGTTCTTTGGTTCCAGCCAACTGTCCCAGTTCATGGACCAGAACAACCCGCTGTCCGAAGTGACCCACAAGCGTCGTATTTCCGCGCTGGGCCCGGGCGGTTTGACTCGTGAGCGTGCCGGCTTTGAAGTTCGAGACGTACACCCGACCCACTACGGTCGTCTGTGCCCCATCGAAACGCCTGAAGGTCCGAACATCGGTCTGATCAACTCGCTGTCCGTGTACTCTCGTACCAACGAGTACGGTTTCCTTGAGACCCCGTACCGCAAGGTCATTGACGGTGTGATCACCGACGAAGTGGACTATCTGTCTGCTATTGAAGAAGGCAAGTACGTGATCGCACAGGCTAACGCCGCGACCACCGAAGATGGCCGTCTGAAAGATGAATTGATCCCGTGCCGTCACAAAGGTGAATCCACCTTTATGAACGCCGACCAGATCCAGTATATGGACGTGAGCCCGCAGCAGATCGTATCTGTGGCAGCGGCCCTGATCCCGTTCCTGGAACACGATGACGCGAACCGCGCATTGATGGGTTCAAACATGCAACGTCAGGCTGTACCGACTCTGCGCGCCGACAAGCCGCTGGTTGGTACCGGTATGGAACGCGCTGTGGCCGTTGACTCCGGTGTTACCGTAGTGGCCAAGCGTGGCGGCATGATCGACTACGTCGATGCCTCCCGTATCGTTATCAAGGTCAACGAAGATGAGCTGCTGCCTGGCGAAGCCGGCATCGACATCTACAGCCTGACCAAATACACCCGTTCCAACCAGAACACCTGTATCAACCAGCGTCCGTGCGTGATGTTGGGCGAGCCGGTGATGGCGGGCGACGTGCTGGCTGACGGCCCGTCCACCGACCTGGGTGAACTGGCGCTGGGTCAGAACCTGCGCGTCGCGTTCATGCCGTGGAACGGTTACAACTTCGAAGACTCGATCCTGGTGAACGAGCGTGTTGTTCAGGAAGATCGCCTGACCACCATTCACATCCAGGAACTGGCCTGTATCTCCCGTGACACCAAGCTGGGTCCGGAAGAGATCACTGCTGACATCCCGAACGTGGGTGAAGCCGCTCTGTCCAAGCTGGACGAGTCCGGTATCGTCTACGTGGGTGCCGAAGTGAAGGGCGGCGACATTCTGGTCGGTAAGGTAACGCCGAAAGGTGAAACCCAGCTGACGCCGGAAGAGAAGCTGCTGCGCGCCATCTTCGGTGAGAAGGCGTCCGACGTGAAGGACTCTTCCCTGCGTGTGCCGAACGGTGTTTACGGTACCGTGGTTGACGTGCAGGTCTTTACCCGCGATGGCGTGGAAAAAGACAAGCGCGCCAAAGAAATCGAAGAGATGCAGCTGAAGGAAGCGAAGAAGGACTTGACCGAAGAGTTCAAGATCCTGGAAGACGGCATTTTCGGCCGCTCCCGCAACCTGCTGCTGGCCGCCGGCTACAGCGAAGACCGTCTGAACAAGCTCGATCGCTCCAAGTGGTTTGAACTGGCCATCGAAGATGAAGCCAAGCAAATCGAGCTGGAACAGATCGCTGAACAGCACGTTGAGCTGAAGGCTGAGTTCGACAAGAAATTCGAGAACAAGCGTCGCAAGATCATCCAGGGCGATGACCTGGCGCCGGGCGTACTGAAGATCGTCAAGGTCTATCTGGCCGTCAAGCGTCGCATCCAGCCGGGTGACAAGATGGCGGGTCGTCACGGTAACAAGGGTGTTATCTCCAAGATCTGTCCGGTCGAGGATATGCCCCATGACGAGTACGGCCGTCCGGTCGACATCGTTCTGAACCCGTTGGGCGTACCGTCCCGTATGAACATCGGTCAGATCCTCGAAGTGCACTTGGGCCTCGCGGCCAAGGGTATCGGCGAGAAGATCGACCGCATGGTCAAGGAACAGCGCGAACTGCACGAGATGCGTGACTTCCTGCAACAGGTCTATGACCTGGGCGAGAAAGACACCCAGCAAGTGAACGTGGCCGAGCTGTCCGACGACGACGTACGTACCCTGGTCGGTAACCTGCGCAAGGGTCTGCCGGTCGCTACGCCGGTCTTTGATGGCGCCAAAGAGCGTGAAATCAAGGCCCTGCTGAAGCTGGCCGACCTGCCGGAATCCGGTCAGATCGCCCTGTTCGACGGTCGTACCGGTAACGCCTTCGAGCGTAAGGTCACCGTGGGTTACATGTACATGCTGAAGCTGAACCACCTGGTAGACGACAAGATGCACGCGCGTTCTACCGGTTCTTACAGCCTGGTTACCCAGCAGCCGCTGGGTGGTAAGGCACAGTTCGGTGGTCAGCGTTTCGGTGAGATGGAAGTGTGGGCCCTGGAGGCTTACGGTGCGGCATATACCCTGCAGGAGATGCTGACCGTCAAGTCTGACGATGTGAACGGCCGTACCAAGATGTACAAGAACATCGTGGATGGCGACCACCGTATGGAGCCGGGCATGCCCGAATCCTTCAACGTATTGCTGAAGGAAATCCGCTCTCTGGGTATCAACATCGAGCTGGACGAAGAGTAAGAGCTCGCTCTTATTGTTCGAGAATTGACGTGGGCGCCCCGCTGTTTCGGCAGTAGGGGCGCCGAGGTTAGACTCCTGACAGGGGAAACACGTGAAAGACTTACTCAAGTTTTTGAAGGCTCAGACCAAGACCGAAGAGTTTGACAGTATCAAGATCGGTCTGGCCTCTCCTGACATGATCCGCTCCTGGTCATTCGGTGAGGTCAAAAAGCCTGAGACCATCAACTACCGGACTTTCAAGCCGGAACGTGATGGTCTGTTCTGCGCCCGTATCTTCGGACCGGTGAAGGACTACGAGTGTCTGTGCGGCAAGTACAAGCGCCTGAAACACCGTGGTGTGATCTGTGAGAAGTGCGGCGTAGAAGTGACCCAGACCAAGGTCCGTCGTGAGCGTATGGGCCACATCGAGCTGGCCAGCCCGACTGCCCACATCTGGTTCCTGAAGTCCCTGCCGTCCCGTATCGGTCTGCTGCTGGACATGACCCTGCGTGACATCGAGCGCGTGCTGTATTTCGAATCCTATGTAGTGATCGAACCCGGCATGACCAACCTCGAGCGCAGCCAAATGCTGTCCGAAGAGCAGTACCTGGACGCACTGGAAGAGTGGGGCGACGAATTCGACGCCAAGATGGGTGCCGAAGCAATCCTGGCATTGCTGCGCGCCATCGATCTGGAAGGCGAAGTGCGCACCATGCGCGAAGAGCTGGATCAGACCAACTCCGAGACCAAGCGCAAGAAGACCACCAAGCGCCTGAAGCTGATGGAAGCCTTCCTGCAGTCCGGCAACAAGCCGGAGTGGATGATCATGACAGTGCTGCCCGTGCTGCCGCCGGACCTGCGTCCGCTGGTACCGCTGGACGGCGGCCGTTTCGCGACCTCCGATCTGAACGATCTGTACCGTCGCGTGATCAACCGTAACAACCGCTTGAAGCGCCTGCTGGACCTGGCTGCTCCGGACATCATCGTGCGCAACGAAAAGCGCATGCTGCAAGAGTCCGTCGATGCCCTGCTGGACAACGGCCGTCGTGGCCGTGCCATCACCGGCTCCAACAAGCGCCCGCTGAAATCCTTGGCCGACATGATCAAGGGTAAGCAAGGTCGTTTCCGTCAGAACCTGCTCGGTAAGCGTGTCGACTACTCCGGTCGTTCCGTTATCACCGTAGGTCCGACGCTGCGTCTGCATCAGTGCGGTCTGCCGAAGAAGATGGCGCTGGAGCTGTTCAAGCCGTTCATCTATGGCAAGCTGGAATCCCGCGGTCTGGCGACCACCATCAAGGCCGCCAAGAAGATGGTGGAGCGCGAAGAAGCTGTCGTTTGGGACATCCTGGACGAAGTGATCCGCGAACACCCGGTGCTGCTGAACCGTGCACCGACCCTGCACCGTCTGGGTATCCAGGCGTTTGAACCGACCCTGATCGAAGGCAAGGCCATCCAGCTGCACCCGCTCGTCTGTGCCGCCTATAACGCGGACTTCGATGGTGACCAGATGGCGGTCCACGTACCGCTGACCCTGGAAGCCCAGCTGGAAGCGCGCGCGCTGATGATGTCCACCAACAACATCCTGTCGCCTGCCTCCGGTGAGCCGATCATCGTTCCGTCTCAGGACGTGGTCTTGGGTCTGTACTACATGACCCGCGCCCGTATCAACGCCAAGGGCGAAGGTATGGTGCTGTCCGGCCCGAAAGAAGCCGAGAAGGTATACCGCGCCGGTCTGGCCGATCTGCATGCTCGCGTGAAAGTTCGCATCACCGAATACCTGCGTCAGGAAGACGGTTCGCTGCGTGCTCACACCGAGATGAAGAACACCACCGTTGGTCGTGCGATCCTGAGCCTGATCCTGCCGAAAGGCATGGAATACGCGCTGATCGACGAGCCGAAGGTGCTGACTGCTGCAGAGCAGGCTGACCTGGATGCCAACCCGCAGAACTGGATCAAATCCGTATCCAACAAGGCGCTGGGCAAAAAGCTCATCTCCCGTCTGCTGAACACCTGCTATCGCAAGCAGGGTCTGAAGGACACCGTCATCTTCGCTGACCAGCTGATGTATACCGGTTTCCACTATGCGGCCCTGTCCGGTGCTTCTGTTGGTATCGATGACATGGTCATCCCGGATGCCAAGAAAGACATCATCGCCGCAGCCGAAGCCGAAGTTGCCGAGATCCAGGACCAGTTCCTGTCCGGTCTGGTGACCGCGGGCGAACGCTACAACAAGGTTATCGATATCTGGGCCAGCGCCAACGAGCGCGTCTCCAAGGCCATGATGGAGAACTTGTCCAAAGAGCGTAACGTCAACTCGCTGGGTGAAGAAGAAGAGCAAGCCTCGTTCAACAGCATCTTCATGATGGCCGACTCTGGTGCGCGGGGTTCCGCAGCCCAGATCCGTCAGCTGGCCGGTATGCGTGGCCTGATGGCCAAGCCGGATGGCTCCATCATCGAGACCCCGATCGTCGCGAACTTCCGCGAAGGTCTGAACGTACTGCAGTACTTCATCTCCACTCACGGTGCTCGTAAGGGTCTGGCGGATACCGCACTGAAGACTGCGAACTCCGGTTACCTGACTCGTCGTCTGGTTGACGTGGCACAGGACATGGTGATCACCGAGGACGATTGCGGCACTACCGAAGGTCTGTGGATGACTCCGCTGATCGAAGGTGGCGACGTGGTCGAACCGCTGCGTGAGCGCGTGCTGGGCCGTGTGGTTGCCGATGACGTGATCAAGCCGGGTACTGAAGACGAAGTGCTGGTAGCACGCAACACCCTGCTCGACGAGCAGCTGTGTGACCTGCTGGAGCGCAACTCTGTTGACCGCGTGAAGGTACGTTCTGCCATCACCTGTGAGACCGACTTCGGTAACTGTGCTCACTGCTACGGCCGTGATCTGGCCCGTGGTCACCTGGTTAACAAGGGTGAGGCTGTCGGTGTTATCGCCGCCCAGTCCATCGGTGAGCCGGGTACCCAGCTGACGATGCGTACCTTCCACATCGGTGGTGCCGCATCCCGTGCCGCTGCCGAGAGCAGCATCCAGGTCAAGAACACCGGTAGCATCAAGCTGCAGAACGCCAAGTTCGTTCACAACAGCGATGACAAACTGGTTATCACCTCCCGTTCTACCGAACTGACCATCATGGACGAGATGGGCCGTACCAAGGAAAGCCACAAGCTGCCTTACGGTTCCGTGCTGGAAGTGAAAGATGGCCAGGCCGTGAACGCCGGTGAAACCGTCGCCAACTGGGATCCGCACACTCACCCGATCATCACCGAAGTAGCGGGTCGTCTGCACTTCGAACACATGATCGATGGCGTGACCATCACTCGTCAGACCGACGAGCTGACCGGTCTCTCCTCCATCGTCGTGCTGGATGTCAACGAGCGTCCGAGCGCCGGTAAAGAGATGCGTCCGACCGTGAAACTGGTCGACCTGAACGGCAAGGACGTGATGATCCCGGGTACCGATGTCGCCGCCCAGTATTTCCTGCCGGGCAAGGCAATCGTGAACCTGGAAGATGGTGCCAACGTGGGCGTGGGTGACGCGGTAGCGCGTATCCCGCAAGAGTCCGGCGGTACCAAGGACATCACCGGTGGTCTGCCGCGCGTTGCGGATCTGTTCGAAGCACGTCAACCGAAGGAACCGGCAATTCTGGCCGAGATCTCCGGTACCATCTCCTTCGGGAAAGAGACCAAGGGCAAACGCCGTCTGGTCATCACCCCGACCGATGGTGGCGATGTCTACGAGGAGATGATTCCGAAGTGGCGTAACCTGAACGTGTTCGAAGGTGAAAAAGTTGAGAAGGGTGAAGTGCTGGCGGACGGTCCTGAGTCTGCTCACGACATTCTGCGTCTGCGCGGTATCAGCCCGGTCGCCAACTACATCGCCAACGAAGTGCAGGACGTTTATCGTCTGCAAGGCGTTAAGATCAACGACAAGCACATCGAAGTCATCGTGCGTCAGATGCTGCGCAAGTGCGAGATCCTGAGCGCCGGCGACACCGACCTGATCGAAGGCGAACAGGTTGAAGTGGCTCGCGTGAAGATTGCCAACCGTAAGCTGGTTGCTGAGGGCAAGACCCCGGCCACCTTCCGTCACATCCTGATGGGTATTACCAAGGCATCTCTGAGCACCGAGTCCTTCATCTCCGCGGCTTCCTTCCAGGAAACCACCCGTGTTCTGACCGAAGCGGCCGTTGGCGGCAAGCGTGACGAACTGCGTGGCCTGAAAGAGAACGTGATCGTGGGTCGTCTGATCCCGGCTGGTACTGGCTTTGCCTACCACCACGGCCGGATCAACCAGCGTGCCGCCGCAGCCCGTGCTGTTGGTGTGCCGCAGGTGACTGCCGATGAAGCTCAGCAAAACCTGGCGGATCTGCTCAACGCAGCCGGCAGTTTTGACGAAGAGTAATCTTCCGCTGTAGCGAATGAAAAGGGCCCCTTCATGGGGCCCTTTTTTATTGTCGATTTTCTCGTCAAAGCCAGACGCCACGCGGATATTCGGATGATCCAGAGCAAGGTTGCAGAGTAAAAAATCAAAAAAAGTTGACATTGCCCCCTCGCAACTGAAAACTCGGGAAAGTTGAATGGGTATTACAGGGGTAGAACATGACTGTCGGTATCGAGGAAGTGATGCTTCCCGAAGAGCAACTGATCGGTCGCACTTTTACAGACGAAGACAGGGAATTGTTGCGCTCATACGATGGGCTGATCGATGGCTTGGCCGAGTTGTTCGGCAAGCACTGTGAAGTGGTGCTTCACTCCCTGGAAAATCTGCACGAGTCCGTGATCAAGATTGCCAACGGGTTCAATACGGGACGGAATGAGGGGGCCCCCATTACCGATCTCGCGCTGCGTATGCTCAAGGACATCGAGAATACCGGCCAGGATTACACCCAGAGCTATTTTGCTCGCAGCCGTACCGGTGCCCTGATGAAGTCGAGTACCATCGCCATCAGGAATAGCGACAAGCAGGTGATTGGCCTCATATGTATCAACCTGCACATCAACGCGCCTTTTCACGAGTTCGTCGCCGAATTTTTCCCGACGCCGCAACAAGTCGAGCGTCAGTCGCCGGAGACCTTTGCCAACAGTGTGGAAGAGCTGGTTGCCCAGACGGTGGACAACACCATCGACGAGATCAACCGCGATCCGACCGTTGCCAACAATGCTAAAAACAGGTTTATCGTGACCCAGCTGTTCGAGAAGGGCATATTTGATATCAAGGACTCGATCAACCTGGTCGCCGACAAGCTGAACATTTCCAAACATACCGTTTATCTGTACATCCGACAGCGCAAGCAGGGTGAAGACGAAAACGAGTAAGCGCCATAGAAGGGGATAGACAAGAATGGCTAAAGAAGTTATTGCAACCGACAAGGCTCCTGCCGCAATTGGCCCGTATGTTCAGGCCACCAAACTGGGCGAGCTGGTCTTCACTTCCGGGCAGATCCCGCTCGATCCGGCCACCATGGAGATAGTGGCTGGCGGTATCGAAGCGCAGGCCGAGCAAGTGATGAAGAACCTGGTTGCAGTATTGAAGGAAGCGGGAGCCGATACCGGCAAGGTATTGAAGACCACCTGCTTCCTCAGCGACATGAACAACTTTGTTGCCTTCAACCAGGTTTATGCCCGTTACTTCGGTGAAGCCGCTCCTGCCCGCTCCTGCGTGGAAGTGGCGCGCCTGCCGAAGGATGTGCTGGTTGAAGTCGAAGCCATCGCTTACGTCTGATCCAAGGCTGCACGAAGAGCCCCTCCCAGGAGGGGCTTTTTTGTGTTTGGCGTAGAATGGACGAACACATGCGCAGGAGTCCGGATATGAGTCTGAATTTTGCCCTGCTGGTAACGGGACCCGCCTATGGCACCCAGTCGGCCAGCACCGCCTATCGCTTTGCCTTGAGCCTCATCGAGCAGGGCCATCGCTTGTCTCACCTGTTCTTCTACCAGGATGGGGTCTGCAACGGCAACGGGTTGCATGCTCCCGCCTCCGATGAGAGCAACCTGGTCGCCCTGTGGCGTGAACTGGCCAACCAGCAAGGGATCCGTATCGATGTGTGCGTCGCCGCCGCCATGCGGCGCGGTGTGCTGGATGAGCAGGAGGCCAAGGGGCTGGGCAGGGCACACTTCAACCTGGAGCCGCCATTTTGCCTGAGCGGCCTGGGTCAGCTGGCGGAGGCCAGCCTGACCGCCGATCGATTCGTCCAGTTTTAAGAGGCAGCCATGCACAAGATAGCGTTTATTTGCCGGCGCGGGCCACACGGTACCGCCGCCGGGCGGGAAGGTCTGGATGCCCTGCTGGCCACTTCGGCCATGACCGAGTCGCTGGCCCTGTTCCTCATCGGAGATGGTGTGCTGCAACTGCTCAGAGAGCAGCAGCCGCAGGCCATCTTGCAGCGTCACTATGCGCCGACCTTCAAGCTGCTCGAGCTCTACGACATCGAGGAGGTCTATGTGTGCACCGACTCGCTGGCCGAGCGTGGCCTGACGGTGGCTGACCTGCTGATCCCCGTGACCGGCCTGTCCCGCACCGACATCCGGCACCAGTGGAATGCCTGTGCTACCCACATCTGCTTTTGAGGTGACCATGATACAGCTGATATTGACCTCTCCCTTCCAGAGCCAGGACCTGGAACAGGCGCTGACCTATCGCCAGCCGGAGGATGTGCTGGTGCTGATGCAGGATGCCGTCGTCGCTGCCACGGCCCCTCAGTGGTGTGCTCGGTTGGCCGGAGTGCCGCTCTATGTCATGCGGGAAGACCTGCAGGCGAGGGGATTGCAACAACGGATCGGGTTGGATCTGGACATGGCCGGCTTGGTGGCTCTGATCGCGGAAAAAGGCTCGCCGCAGACCTGGGCTGGCTGACCGCCGGTTTTATATAATTATTTCAGCCGGTTATCGATATTTTTCAAGGTCTCTTCACTGCCTTTCCTGGCTCGGATTGTATAAATCTTGACTCCCTTGACAACAGGGCATAAAATTTCGCGTCCCCGTATCTGCGGGGAGGATTTTTCACATGTTTATGAAGTCATTATCAGGAGCCTTTTGATGGCAACTATTAACCAGTTGGTTCGCAAGCCACGCATCAAGCTCGTTGTGAAAAGCAACGTGCCGGCGCTGGAAGCGTGCCCTCAGAAGCGTGGCGTGTGCACCCGTGTATACACCACCACCCCGAAGAAGCCTAACTCTGCACTGCGTAAAGTATGCCGTGTACGTCTGACCAACGGCTTCGAAGTCACCTCCTACATCGGCGGTGAAGGTCACAACCTGCAAGAGCACTCTGTTGTTCTGATCCGTGGCGGTCGTGTAAAAGACTTGCCAGGTGTTCGTTATCACACCGTTCGTGGTGCGTTGGACTGTGCCGGTGTTAAAGACCGTAAGCAGGCTCGCTCCAAGTATGGCGTGAAGCGTCCGAAAGCTTAATGGTTCTCCGTTAAGTAAGGCCAAACGTTAATTCGTTTCTAGTTAGATAACTTTCTAGTTTTGGGTAACCCCTGAAGTTACGGAGAATTTGAAATGCCAAGACGTCGTGTTGTTGGTCAGCGTAAAATCCTGCCGGATCCCAAGTTCGGATCAGAGCTGCTGGCTAAATTTGTCAACGTAGTAATGGTTGACGGTAAGAAATCTGTTTCCGAAGCCATCGTATATGGCGCGCTGGACATCATTGCCACCAAGACTGGCAAAGAGCACCTGGCCGTATTCGAAGAAGCCCTGGACAACATTCGTCCGGCCGTCGAGGTTAAATCTCGTCGTGTCGGTGGTGCAACCTATCAGGTACCGGTAGAAGTTCGTCCGGTTCGCCGCAATGCCCTGGCAATGCGCTGGTTGGTTGATGCCGCTCGTAAACGTGGTGAAAAATCAATGGCTCAGCGTTTGGCTGGCGAGCTGCTGGATGCCGCTGACAATAAGGGTTCGTCTGTCAAGAAACGTGAAGACGTACACCGTATGGCTGAAGCGAACAAGGCTTTCGCTCACTTCCGCTGGTAATCCGCTTGCGCAGGGTCTTTTGGCTCTGCGCACCTTTAATTATCTGGGGACAAGTGCCCTAGTAAGAGGATGACAATGGCTCGTACAACCCCCATTGAGCGTTATCGTAATATCGGTATCTCCGCTCACATCGACGCCGGTAAGACTACTACTACCGAGCGCGTTCTGTTTTACACCGGTGTAAGTCACAAGATCGGTGAAGTTCACGATGGCGCCGCCACCATGGACTGGATGGAACAGGAACAAGAGCGTGGTATCACCATCACCTCCGCCGCGACCACCGCTTTCTGGTCCGGTATGGGCAAACAGTTCCAACCGCACCGTATCAACATCATCGATACCCCGGGCCACGTTGACTTTACTATCGAAGTAGAGCGTTCCATGCGTGTTCTGGATGGCGCCGTGATGGTGTACTGTGCCGTAGGTGGCGTACAGCCACAGTCTGAAACCGTATGGCGTCAGGCTAACAAGTACAAGGTTCCCCGTATCGCGTTCGTCAACAAGATGGACCGTACCGGTGCCAACTTCCTGCGCTGCGTTGAGCACATCAAGACCCGTCTGAAAGGTAACCCGGTTCCGCTGCAACTGAACATCGGTTCAGAAGAGAACTTCAAGGGCGTTATCGACCTGGTCAAGATGAAAGCCATCAACTGGAGCGAAGCTGACCAGGGCGTATCCTTCGATTACGAAGACGTCCCGGCTGAGCTGCTGGAAAAAGCGCAAGAAATGCGCATGACCCTGGTTGAAGCCGCTGCTGAAGCGTCTGAAGACCTGATGGAAAAATACCTGGGTGGTGAAGAACTGACCGAGGAAGAGATCAAGAAAGCTCTTCGTCAGCGCGTTCTGAACAACGAAATCATCCTGGTTACCTGTGGCTCCGCGTTCAAGAACAAGGGCGTACAGGCCATGCTGGATGCCGTGGTTGACTATCTGCCGGCTCCGACCGACGTAGCAGCCATCGACGGTCTGAAGCTGGATGGCGAGACCAAAGACGAGCGTCATGCTTCTGATGACGAGCCGTTTGCTGCTCTGGCATTCAAGATTGCTACCGACCCGTTCGTAGGCAACCTGACCTTCTTCCGCGTTTACTCCGGTGTGGTTAACTCCGGTGACTCCGTGCTGAACTCCGTTAAAGAGAAGCGCGAGCGTTTTGGCCGTATCGTTCAGATGCACGCCAACAAGCGTGAAGAGATCAAAGAAGTTCGCGCAGGCGATATCGCTGCCGCCATCGGTCTGAAAGACGTGACCACCGGTGACACCCTGTGTGACGAAAAAGCGCCGATCATCCTCGAGCGTATGGAATTCCCGGAACCGGTAATCTCCATCGCAGTTGAGCCGAAAACCAAGGCTGACCAAGAGAAGATGGGCCTGGCTCTGGGCCGTCTGGCTCAGGAAGACCCGTCCTTCCGTGTATGGACTGACGAAGAGTCTGGCCAAACCATCATCGCCGGTATGGGTGAGCTGCACCTGGACATCATCGTTGACCGTATGCGTCGCGAGTTCAAGGTAGAAGCGAACGTAGGTAAGCCGCAGGTTGCCTACCGTGAAACCATTCGTAACACCGTCAAGGATATCGAAGGTAAGCACGCCAAGCAGTCCGGTGGTCGTGGTCAGTACGGTCACGTTGTGATCGACATGTACCCGCTGGAAGAAGGCAAAGCCTACGAATTCGTCAACGACATCAAGGGCGGCGTCATTCCTGGTGAGTTCATCCCGGGTGTTGACAAGGGTATCCGCGAGCAGCTGAAGTCCGGCCCGCTGGCAGGTTATCCGGTAATGGATCTGGGCGTGCGCCTGCACTTCGGTTCCTACCACGATGTCGACTCTTCCGAACTGGCGTTCAAGATCGCTGCTTCCATGGCCTTTAAGGCTGGCTTCATGAAGGCCAACCCGGTTCTGCTCGAACCGATCATGAAAGTAGAAGTCGAGACTCCGGAAGACTACATGGGCGACGTGATCGGTGACCTGAACCGTCGTCGTGGCCTGATCGAAGGTATGGAAGATGGCCCGTCCGGCAAGATCGTTCGTGCCTTGGTGCCGCTGGCCGAGATGTTCGGTTACGCTACCGCCCTGCGTTCTGCTACCCAGGGTCGTGCTTCCTACGCCATGGAATTCGCCAAGTATCACGATGCCCCGACCAACGTCGCCCAGGCCGTGATCGAAGAGCGCAAATCCAAGTAATTTAAGATTCCCCGCCTACGACGGTAGGCGGGTTTAACCTAGAAGGACTACGTCGTGTCTAAAGAAAAATTTGAGCGTAATAAACCGCACGTAAACGTCGGCACCATCGGCCACGTTGACCACGGTAAAACCACCCTGACTGCCGCTATCACCAACGTGCTGGCCAAGCACTTCGGTGGTAAGGCTTTCGCCTTCGACCAGATCGACAAGGCACCGGAAGAGCGTGAGCGTGGTATCACCATCAACACCTCCCACGTAGAATACGACACCGCTACCCGTCACTACGCCCACGTAGACTGCCCGGGTCACGCCGACTACGTTAAAAACATGATCACCGGTGCTGCCCAGATGGACGGCGCGATCCTGGTAGTAGCAGCGACTGACGGCCCGATGCCGCAGACTCGTGAGCACATCCTGCTGGGTCGTCAGGTAGGCGTTCCGTACATCATCGTGTTCATGAACAAGTGTGACATGGTAGATGACGAAGAGCTGCTGGAACTGGTCGAGATGGAAGTTCGCGAACTGCTGTCCGAGTACGACTTCCCGGGTGATGACCTGCCGGTAGTACGTGGTTCTGCACTGAAAGCGCTGGAAGGCGAAGCTCAGTGGGAAGAGAAGATCCTGGAACTGGCTGGCCACCTGGACACCTACATTCCGGAGCCGGAGCGTGCCATCGACCTGCCGTTCCTGATGCCTATCGAAGACGTATTCTCCATCGCTGGCCGTGGTACCGTAGTTACCGGTCGTGTAGAGCGCGGTATCGTCAAAGTTGGTGAAGAAGTGGAAATCGTGGGTATCAAAGATACCACCAAGACCACCTGTACCGGCGTTGAAATGTTCCGTAAGCTGCTGGACGAAGGTCGTGCAGGCGAGAACATCGGTGCACTGCTGCGTGGCGTGAAGCGTGAAGACGTAGAGCGTGGTCAGGTACTGGCCAAGCCGGGCACCATCAAGCCGCACACCAAGTTTGAATCTGAAGTGTACGTGCTGTCCAAAGAAGAAGGTGGTCGTCATACCCCGTTCTTCAAAGGCTACCGTCCGCAGTTCTACTTCCGTACTACCGACGTGACCGGTACCATCGAACTGCCGGAAGGCGTAGAGATGGTAATGCCGGGCGACAACATCAAGATGGTTGTTACCCTGATTGCGCCGATCGCGATGGACGACGGCCTGCGTTTCGCCATCCGTGAAGGTGGCCGTACCGTAGGTGCTGGTGTTGTAGCTAAAGTTATCGCTTAATCGATACTTTAAATACGCACATGAAAGGGGTGGCTTCGGCCACCCCTTTTACTTTTGGGGCTTTAAATGGCCTGTGAGATACTTTGGGAAATCATTGATAGAGGTCGTTTCTGTGAGCAAACCAGCCATTTTTCTGGATCGTGATGGTGTCATCAACGAAGACACCGGTTATGTCAGCAAGGTAGATGACTTCCACTTTTTGCCCGGAGTCATTGAAGCCCTGCAGTTGATGAAGCAGAAAGGGTATCTGCTGGTCGTTGTCACCAACCAGTCTGGTATCGCCCGCGGCTATTTCAGTGAAGATGATTTCATGAACCTGACCGAGTGGATGGATTGGTCATTGGCCGATCGCGACGTAGATCTCGATGGTATCTACTTCTGCCCCCATCATCCGGAGCATGGTGCTCTCTGTGACTGCCGCAAGCCAGAACCGGGAATGCTGCTGCTTGCCAAGCAAGAACTGAACATCGATATGAGCCGCTCTTATATGGTGGGTGACAAACCTTCTGATCTGAAAGCCGCCATCAATGCCGGTGTTGGTCACAAGATCATGGTCAGAACGGGCAAGCCGGTAACGGATGCTGGTGTCGAGCTGGCCGATGCCATCTATGACAATCTGCATGATTTTGCCGTAGCAGCCCCCACCGTGGCCTGATTTTGCTGGTTTTAAATGCTTTTTGGTGGCTTTGTGAACGGTTGAACGATGAAAGCCATCTTTTTGCAATTATCTGCTTGCCAGAAAGAATCCGTTCCCTATAATGCGCCTCCATCGACACGGCAAGCGGCAACGCAAACAGCCGGGTCGGTAG